>CBDDKO010000001.1:0-222380 GCA_965230275.1 Phycisphaeraceae bacterium
TTTGGCCTCCGTTTAGGCCTGACCCCGTTTAGGCCATCAATCCGCTGGGCCACTACAGGGGCTGGACGATTTAATTGTGTACAGGACGGAATCGTACGCTCGATTTGCCAGGATAAAGTAATAATGCGGCGATGGTATATGTTTCTTCATCCAACTCTACAACTGGTCCAGCCATAGGAATAGATTGCGACTCACCGTGCATCTTTAAATTGACACCATTTGCGAGCCTGATAGGGAGATCTTTTAACAAACTTACATTATAGTGAACCTTACTGAATGGAGAAAACTCAACAATAGTATCAAGTGATCCCTGGTCTTTGATTTCGGTGATAGATTCAATATGGCCCGTATACAGCCTATCTTCGCCGGAATAAAACTCGATTCTGCTATTGCCTGTATCTATAGTGATTGAAATACATCCTTGCAGAACACAGGCGTCTCTTCCGTGAGGAAGGATGCCATTGTTAAGTAGCAGAATCAACCGCATCGTAGTGCAATTGTCTTGGCTAAAGACCCCGTCGGTACGAAGTTCACCCATTGGAATAGTTGTTAGGTTGCTCTGTGGTATCTCCAGGGTAGCCTGGCCCAATGTTACAGTGGTGAACAACGTGTCGCCTGCATTCACTGTATTATTGGTGTTGGAATTCGGAGGTGTCCCATTCTGACTACTGGAGTTATTATCACAACTCACAAGCATGGTTAGTATGGCAATCCCGTAAACAAATAGCACGGTAATACGATAGCAAGTCATATGATTTGAGATATACATAACACGGTCTCCGAGTATCTATTGTCTTCAAAAGTACTTAATGCTAGGTGCCAGAACGGGGGTCAGTCCCCGTTTTTACTCCGCTTCTTCACCCTATCTTGACAACAAAACCGCTAAACCAACAGCAACGGCAAGTGTAACAAGGATGATCACCGACACGAGAGCCGGCGACATGCCGAGAGTTCTGGACATCGCCAGGACAAGTGATTTGAGTTGCCTTCCAGCGGTTGCAATCGTTGAACCAAGACCAGACGCAATATATATAATGAAAGAGGCGAGGATCGGATCACGGGGTTTAGGCGTTCGAGCCAATCTGATCTTAACGTCTAGTTCGCTGGCGGCGAGATCGTAGAAATCATCGTCTGGAGTCTCAATAGGACCAACGACCAGCAATAGGTTGACGCCTGTCGTTCTCTCACCGCCGCCTGTTATATCCGAAGCGATGCAGATGCCACCCAATCTGCCATCATCAATCTTCGGGGACAAATCCTCTGCAATGTCTCGGTTGATATAGCCGAGTAATTGCCCTCGCCGGGTAACGATTCCTATGGCGTTGGGGTCGTGCTTGTTCTCTGGCTCCCTGCATAACGTCAACTCGTCGCCAGCCCGGACAGACTCAGCGGCAGCTTGGTAGTTGCTGATACCGTAGACCTTAGTTCGGATCGTCCTAACCGATAGCTTCCGTTTTGTCATGCCGTTCCCCTGAATCCATGCCAGTCGAGAAGTGCTATCTGCGCTGGGCGCAAAATTACGGGATCCACCCCCGTTTCCTAACCTAATGAGAGAATGTCCTGATTCAGTTCTTTACTCCATTTGTACTTGTCGACAACGCTACGCTCTTCGGTCGTGAACGCTCCAATGATTCTCTCTTCATCTGGCTTACATACAATGCATGACATATTGCCTTGAGACCATATCGTAGGCATCAGTTGCCCGTCTAACGATTCGTTTAGAGAAGAAATTGTTTGCGCATCTCCGAATAGATGCGGCAACAGGCCCGATTCCACAGGCTCGCCACGGGGATATATCACTTCACACTTCCCAGTTTTTATGCAGCCAATTGCTAGCATGCAGAGATTATGCTTGCTAATGATTTCAGAGTATTTCTGCTGAGTCATAGTCTGCTCCTAGCATCATGGGCCAAGACCTGCCCCAGGTATCGGCCCGATAAGAGGACATTCTACTTTACTGGGGCCCGATCACGACTAAGGGTAAGTAGGACAGGCTTCGTGCTCCGGCCTACCGGTACGGGTCTGGCTGACTTTGGTACAGTCGTGGCATGGTTGAACGGGTTGGTCAGGGTGAGCCTGTGGATGGGGTGGGGCATCTGCCGGTGTTGCCGGGGCAGGTGGGGTCGTTGCTTGCGCCGAAGCCTGGGCAGGTGGTGCTGGACTGCACGGCCGGGCGGGGCGGGCATGGGGCGCTGCTGATCCCGAAGCTGGGGCCGGGGGGGTGGTATATCGGGCTGGATATGGACCCGGCGAACGTGGCGTTCAGCCTGGCGCGGCTGACGCCGATCGCGGAGCAGGCGGGGGTGAAGCTGAACCTTGTTTATGCCAACTTCCGGGATGCATCGGCGGTGCTCAAGGACCTGGGCGTCGAGGAGGTGAACGGCCTGCTGGCGGATCTGGGGTTCGCGTCGAACCAGATGGACGACCCGCAGCGGGGTTTGGCGTTCAGCGAGGACGGGCCTTTGGATATGCGGCTGGATCCGGGTTCCGGGGCGACGGCGGAGCAGTTGGTGAACACGCTCCCGGAGCAGGAACTGGCGGACCTGATCTACGAGTTCGGGGAGGAGCGGCTTAGCCGACGGATCGCCCGCAAAATTGTCGAACAACGGCAAATCGAACCGATAACGAGCACATGCGGGTTGGCCGAGCTGGTCAAGCGGTGCTACCCCCGGAAGGGCCCCAGGCCGAAGGCCTCAAAAGGCCATCGGATCCACCCGGCGACACGGACGTTCATGGCGCTTCGGATCGCGGTGAATGATGAGTTGGGGGCGCTCGATGAGTTGCTCACCAGCCTGCCGGGGCTGCTCAAGCCCGGGGGACGATCGGCGGTCATCAGTTTCCATTCCCTGGAAGATCGCCGGGTCAAGCGGGCCTACCTGGCGCTGAAGCAGGACGCGGGCTACACGGTTGTGACACGTAAGCCGGTGACTGCTGAGGAAGACGAGAGCCGGGCCAACCCCCGCAGCCGCAGCGCGAAGCTGCGGGTCATCGAGAAGCCGACGACGCAGGATGACTGCGTCTAACTGATGCGTTACACTGCACCTTCAGTCGTTACGGATGACGACATAGGGCCTGAGAACAAGGATGGATACAGGCATGACACGTGAAACCAAGATCGGGCTGTTACTGGGGCTGGGTGTGATCCTGCTGATCGGGATTATCCTGAGTGACCAGATCGCACAACGAGAGCAAGGCGACCCCGCCGACTTCACCGGCTTCGCCAGCGAGGCTCAGCAGTCGATCGACAGCTCCGACGCCCCCCCACCGAACTATCCGGGCAGCTACCCCGGCAGCCAGCCGGCGGGCGGCCCCGTCCAGGGTGGCCCTGCCGAGGTGCCCGACAACTTCTACATCCCCGATGATGTCCGTGAGGCCATGCCCCAGCGCCAGGCTATGGATACACAGATCGAGACGCCCAGCTACCAGCCGCCGACCGCGTACAACGTCGATGAGCCCCAGGAAGGCGTGATCCATCAGCCGCAGGTCGTGGATGTGCCGACACTGACGGTCGGTGGGGAGACGGCCGAGCCGCCGGCTTACGCCCAGCGGAACATGGTCGAGGACACGGAACGGTCATCGGTCGAGTACAACCCTGTGCCGACCGGCACCTCGGTGATCCGGCACAAGGTCGTCCCGGGCGAGAGCCTGAGCAAGATTGCCCGGCGGTACTACGGCGAAGACAACTACTGGCGCGCCATCGCGCTGGCGAACCCGGGCAAGGTCAGCGCCGATGGACAGGTCAACAGTGGCGTGGTCCTGCAGATCCCCAAACGGGATGACGCAGAGCTCGGCCAGCACGTCGAGCGCATCGGCAGCGAGCGGGTCCGGCCGGTCGGCATCCGCGACGCGGCCATGCCCAACACGGTCACGATCAAGTCCGGCGACACGCTGTCGGAACTGGCGAGCAAGCACATGGGGAGTGCCAGCCGGTGGGACGAACTGCTCGAAGCCAACAAGGACAAGCTGGACAGCCCCGAAGACCTGCGTGTCGGGATGAAGCTGCGTATCCCCGGTACGACGAGCGTCAGGAGCGGCGGTACGACCACTGCATCGGCGAACACACCGATCTCGACCGCGTCATCCGACGGCAAGACGTACACCGTCAAGTCAGGCGACAACCTGACCGAGATCGCGGAGAAGACGCTGGGCAACGGCGAGCGGTGGCGCGACATCTTCGAAGCCAACCGCGACAAGCTCGACAGCGCCGATCGCCTGGTCGTCGGCCAGACGCTCCGCATCCCAAGCTAATTGCACTTATGTCCGTGACGTAACCGTGACCGGCTATCCCCTAACGCACCGGTGCCCCGCTTATGTTTGCCAAGCTGTTGACGGCCCTGGTATGCGTGGTGGTGATCGGGGCGGCCGTGTTCAATCTCCGGCAGCAGCGGCTTGAGCTGATGCACGAGGTCACGGACCTGCACCGTCAGATGAACCGGGACCGTCAGACGACCTGGGACACGCAGGTGCGTATCGCTGAGCAGACCCAGCCGGAGGTCCTGCGCGACGCGCTGGTGCGGTCCGGGCTCGAGATGGAGCCGGTGGCCGCTCCGGGCATGATCATTGAGAACGACAGGACGCTGGACGACACGCGCTATGAGTGAAGGCGAACGCCTGATCACCGAGTCCGACCCGCACCCGACGCTGACGCCGCGCGGCGAGGTGACGGAGGTAGACCGCAGCCCGGCGCGCGTGCTGCTGGTTGGGCGTGTGATGATCATCGGAATCAGCGTGTGCCTGGTGCTTTTGCTGGGGCGGGTGGTGCAGCTACAGACGGCACCGCCTGAGCAGATTGCTGAGAAGGTCGGTTCACAACGGAGCACACAGGTGCTTCAGGCACGCCGCGGCACGATCCTGGACCGGCGCGGCCGGGTGCTGGCGACGACCCGCGTGGCGAAGCGTCTGTTTGTGGACCCGGTGTTGATCGTCGAGCATTCGAGCTTCGCGGAGCAGGTCGGGTACGGGCTTGGTTACGACCCGGTTGATATTGATATTGAGCTCGCCAAGCGGCCGAACAGCCGGTACGTCGTGATTGATCGGCGGCTTAATGACGAGCGGCTTGATGCGCTCAAGGACCTTGCCGTGCCTGGGCTGGCGACGGACCCGGTGCTGATGCGTGATTACCCGCAGGGATTGCTGGCTGGGCATCTGCTGGGCTTCGTGGGCGTGGATGGCGACGGGCTGGCGGGGCTTGAGCAAGCGAATGACGAGCATCTGTCGGCCGACGCCGGCCGCGTGCGGTACCTGCGTGACAGGAAAGGCCGGGCGCTGTGGGTGGAAGCGGCGAGCTATGAAAAACAGATGGACGGCCAGAACATTCGGCTGTCAATCGACGCGGTGATCCAGTCGTATGCCGAGGCGGGTTTGGCGGAAGCAGTCGAAACCTATAAGGCCGAGTCGGGGCAACTGGTGGTGATGGACCCGCGGACCGGCGAGTTGCTGGCGGTGGCGAACTACCCGCCGTTCGACCCGGCGACGTTTAACAAAGCCAAGCCCGAGACGCGGCGCAACCGGGTGGTGACGGACGTGTTCGAGCCGGGGTCGATCTTCAAGCCGATTATCTGGTCGAGCCTGACGCAGCTAAACGCCGCCGATCCGAATGAGAGAATCGACACGACGACGACCGGTGTCCATCGCACAAGCAAAGGCCGACGGCTTCGTGACGCCAAGCCCCACGGCATGTTGACCTGGGACGAGGTGCTGGTCTATTCGAGCAACATCGGCATGGCGATCGTGGCCGAGCGCGTCAAGCCCAAGGACCTGCACGACGCGATGACGCGTTTCGGGTTCGGTAAGCCGACGGGTTCCGGGCTGCCGGGCGAGGTGGGCGGTGTGGTGCATCCATTGAGTAAGTGGACGCACTACTCGGTGACGAGCGTTCCGATGGGCCAGGAGGTCAGCGTGACGCCGCTGCAGATCACGCGCGCGTTTGCGGCGATCGCCAACGGCGGGCTGATGATGACGCCGACGATCTACCCGGTGCAGGACGTGCAAGCCCTGGAAGGTGAGCGTGTGCTTGATAAGCGGATCGCTGACTACACACGGTCGGTGCTTCGCCGGCAGGTGATCGAGGGCGGCGGGCGCAAGGCGAACTCCGATCTGTATGACCTGTTCGGCAAGACCGGCACGGCTCAGCTGCCCAACTTCAAACAGGGCGGGTACTACCAGGACCAGTACGTGTCGTCGTTCATCGCCGGGGCGCCGGCGGATTCGCCGAGGCTGGTGATCGGGTGTTTCGTGCACAAGCCGGACAAGAGCATCGGGCACTACGGCGGGACGGTCTCGGCGCCGAGCGTGATGAAGGTGATGGAGCAGAGCCTGATGTACCTGGGCGTGCCGCCGAAGGCCGGGGCGGACACCGGGGATCACAGTCTTGTGATGGGCGAATAAGCGGTCAGAGAGCCGCAACGGTTGTCAAAATTCTAACCAGCCGCTAGCCTGCCTATATCGATCAGACCCGTCTATCCAATAAGGCCGGCCCGCATATGGATCAAGAAGCCCCCCCGGAAGCTATCCCGGAATCTCCTCCGGAAGCACCCCCGCTGCTCAATACCCCTTTTCACGCATTCCACGAAGAGCACGGCGCGACGCTCATCGACTTTGCCGGATGGGAGATGCCGATCCGTTACGGCTCGATCATTGAAGAACACAAGCAGGTCCGGGCCGAGGGCGGGTTGTTCGACGTGTCGCACATGGGACGCATCGAGTTCACCGGCAAGGACGCACGGCGGTTCCTTGAACGGCTGCTGACCCGACGCGTCAGCGACATGAAGGACGGCACCTGCCGGTACAGCCTGATCTGCAACGAAGACGGCGGCGTGAAAGACGATGTGCTGGTGTATCGCTTCGAGAAGAAGTGGATGCTCGTGGTGAACGCGGCGAACCGTGAGAAGCTGCTGGACCACTTCGCTGAGGTCAAGGGCAAGCTGTCCGTCAAGATTAAAGATACGACCGAGTCTACGGCGATGCTGGCGATCCAAGGCCCGAAGGTGATGGAGATCATCGGGCGGTTCTCCGATGATGTGCCGGCCCTGAAGCGGTACAGCTTCGTCGAGAAGAGCATGGTCCTGATCAAGGCGGTCATCAGCCGGACCGGCTACACCGGCGAAGACGGGGTGGAGGTGATCCTCCCGGCGAAGGCGGCGGGTATGGCGATCAAGATGCTGCTCAAAGATGCGCCGGCGTCGATTAAGCCTACCGGGCTGGGCGCGCGGGATTCGCTGCGCATCGAGGCAGGCATGCCGCTGTACGGCCACGAACTTGATGAGGATATCGACCCGCTGACGGCCAACCTCGGCTTCGCGGTTAGCCTGGATAAAGACCAGGACGAAGACGGCGAAGCGTTCATCGGTATGGAGGCACTCAAGCGGATCAAGGCGAACGGGTCGGGCCGGCAACTGGTCGGCATCAAACTCACCGGCCGGCGCACCCCCCGCCAGGGCAACGCGATCTACACCGACGGCACGCAGGTCGGCACGATCACGTCCGGCTGCCTGTCACCCACCCTCGGCTTCCCGGTCGCGATGGCCTACGTCGAAGCCGGCAGCTGCCCGATCGGTACGGAAATCGTCGTCGCCGCCGGCTCCAGCCGTGTCAAGGGCGAAGTCGTGGGGCTGCCTTTCTACAAACGTTAATTAACCTCAAACTCCGGAGACATCCTATGAAGTACCTAACAACCGGCCTGCTGTCTGTGTTGTGTCTTGTCGGCCCACTGTTTGCGGCCACTCCCAAGCCTATCGAGGAGGTCGACACAGATGCGTTGACCCAAGAATTGCAGTACGCGGCTTCCGCCGATCGTTTTGTGCTTGTGTGGTGGATCCCTCACGAGTTCTGGTCGGCCGTGCTCCATCAGGCGGGTATCGTGGATGATGAAGTCCGAGATGACATGCTGGGAACGCTCGAATCCTATTCGATGTTGGCTGTTGTGGAGGCCGACATCTCGGACTTTGGCCACTTCGACTTCTATGACAAGCAAACGATCCTCAAGCACCTGCGTGTGACCTACAAGGAAGGTGACGACGAACAGCGTGAACTGAAGCCGATGAGTGATGTGCCCGAGGATGTCAAGCTATTACAGCAGCAGATGGCGCCGGTGCTCACCAACGCGATGGGCGCGATGGGTGCGAACTTCTACTTCTTTACCTTTAACACCACAACAAAGGACGGTCAGAGATTGCTCTCGCCGTATTCGGAAAGCACCCTGGACGTCCATACCACGGATCGGCTCGGCGGACGGCCGGAGGTCGGTCGATTCCGCTTCCCGTTGGATTCGCTGCACATCCCCAGGAAGTGTCCTAACGGGGAGGATGCGCACATCTCCTGGAAGTTCTGCCCTTGGACGGGGCAGAAGCTGCCTGAATAAAATGTCTCGTGTAGGCTTACGCCGTGCGGCGGTTGGCTTCGATGGCGTCAATATTGACGCTGGCCAGCGGGCGGTCGCTCTGGAGTTTGGCGTTGAGTTTGCGCAGGGCCTCGGCTTCGATCTGGCGGACGCGCTCGCGGGTCAGGCCCACGTGCTTGCCGATTTCCTTGAGGGTCAGCGGTTCGTTGCCGTCCAGGCCGTAGCGGAGCCTGAGGATAGTCGCTTCGCGGTCGTCGATGGCGTTGAGCAGCACGGCGATGGTAGCCAGGTCGTCGTCGAGGTGGACCTGCTCATCCGGTGTGAGTGTGCGTTCGTCGCTGAGCATTTCCGACAGGGTCGGGCCTTCCCCCTCCGCCCCGCTGCCGCCGGTCTGGGCCGGGCGCTGGAAGGCGCGGACGGCCTTGTGGATGATGCGGACCTTCTTGACCGGCAGTTCCATCCGCTCGGCGAGTTCGTTGATGTTTGGTTGCCTGCCCAGCTCTTCTTCGAGGTCGGCCGAGGCTTTCTTCCATTTGGCGATCAACTCGACCATGTAGGCCGGGATGTGGATCGGCTGCACAGCGTTGATCAGGGCGCGCTTGATGCCCTGCTTGATCCACCACGTGCCGTAGGTCGAGAAGCGGGCACCCATGTCGGGGTTAAAGCCCTCGACAGCCTTCATCAGCCCGATGTTGCCTTCCTCGATCAGGTCGGTGAGGGGCAGGCCGCGGTGCATGTAGCGCTTGGCGATGGAGACGACCAGCCGAAGGTTGGACCGGACCATGTGCTCACGCGAGGCCATGCAATCACGTTCGATGATGTTGCGGCAGAGTTCTTTCTCTTCGTCCGCGGTCAGCAGCGGCGACTCATCGATCTGCTTGAGGTAGATCTCCAAACCGCTCTTGACACGTTTGCTTGCCATAATCCGATTTCCGCCGGTGGATCTTGTTGCCTGGCGTGCGTGTTCCCGGACCTACCGGAGCCTGACCGCACTGTTTTGAAGGTCGGCCTGATCACACCGCTGCTTAAGGATGGCAAGACTCAGCGGCATAAGTTGCGGTATTATCGGGTTCGGCATCCGGCACAGACCGGACGTTTCGGGCAATCGACACAAGGCCCCGGGCATCGGCCGCCGCGGCCGGGACACTTAAAAATGAACCTGATCTTTCATCTCGGCGCATTGGGCGACAGCGTGCTGATCTTGCCGCTGTTGAGGCGGCTTTCCGGGGAGACGGCCCTGGTCAGCGATTGGCATCGGGCGGCGCTGGCGTCGAAGCTTATCGAGGGTGTCCGGCCGATGGATATCCAGATGTGGGAGTTCGTTCGGCTGCACGCGGAGGGTGGACCGACCTCGGTGAGTCCGGCGGTGGGCGAATTGTTCGAGCGAGCCAAAAACATCATCAGCTTCATCAGCACAGGCGAAGACGCGTGGGCGGCGAACGTCGCGCGGCTTGCGCCTCAGGCCAGACTGATCTTCATCGATCCAAGGCCGGATGATGACTTCACATCCCACATCACCGACTGGCACGCGCAGCAGGCCGAGGCGCAGGGATTAGCGCTGGGCGATGCGGTGGGAGTGCCCGTGGTCTCCCGGCAAGGCCCGCTCGTGGTGCATCCGGGCAGCGGTGGTGAGGAGAAGTGTTGGCCGGCTCAGCGGTATGAAGAGGTGATCAAGCAACTCCGAGAGGACGGCCGTGACGTATTGCCCTTGCTGGGTGAGGCGGAGGCGGAGCGCTGGGCGGAGGATGTGGTGGCGCGTTGGCGGGATTCATATGGGGCGCAGGTGTTTGGCTCGCTGGATGCATTGGTCCTAGCGCTGTCATCGGCTTCTGCATACGTCGGGAACGATGCGGGGCCGACACACCTGGCGGCACAGATGGGCTTGCCGACGGTGGCGTTATTCGGTCCGACGCTGCCGGGCGTCTGGGCACCGGTGGGGCCGGATGTCAGGGTAGTTACACCGCCATCGCCGGGGGCGATGGACTGGCTGAGTGTGGAGGCGGTGTTGGAGGTATGCAAGTCTGTTTAGCGGGCGATCGCAGATCGCCGGGCATTGAACGGCAAACGCGCGCGGATCTGCGATCCGCCGCTAAACGTGGGGGCGTTGGATGCGTTCGTGGAAGCGGGCTAACATGCCCTGATGAAGGTGATGCTAGTCAACCCACGCGGCTTTTGCGCCGGCGTCGAGATGGCGATCCAGACCGTCGAGCAGGCGGTCAAGATCGTCGGGACGCCTTTGTACGTCTATCACGAGATCGTGCACAACCGCCACGTGGTCGAGCAGTTCGTGAGTCAGGGCGTGGTGTTTGTCGATTCGATCGATGATGTGCCGGAGCAGGCGACGGTCGTGTTCAGCGCCCATGGGGTGAGCCCGGAGGTCCGCCGATCGGCCAAGGCGCGCGGCTGCACGATGATCGACGCGACCTGCCCGCTGGTGACGAAGGTGCATATGGAAGCGCTGCGATACGCCAAGCAGGGGTACAACATTCTGCTGGTCGGTCATGCCGGACACGACGAGGTCGTCGGGACGGTGGGCGAAGCGCCCGGGGCGATCACGATCGTCGAGAGCCCGGAGGACGTCGCCGCCCTGCCGCTTACTCAGGACGACGAGATCGCGTACCTGACGCAGACGACGCTGAGCGTGGATGATGCCGAGCGGATCATCGGGGCGATCCGGGCTAAATACCCGCAGGTGAAAGAGCCTCCGACGGAGGACATCTGTTACGCGACGACGAACCGCCAGCGCGCGGTGCGTGAGCTATCGCCGGGGGCGGACCTGGTGCTGGTGGTGGGATCACAGAACAGCTCGAACTCGGTGAGGCTCACAGAGATCGCGCAGAACGCGGGGACGCCAGGCCGGCTGCTGGATGACGCCAGCGAGCTGGACCCGTCGTGGTTCGCTGGGATAGGCAGCGTGTTGGTCACGGCCGGGGCGAGCGCGCCCGAGCACCTGGTGCAGCAGATCGTGCAGAAGCTCATCGATGAACATCACGGCGAGGTCGAACACGCGACGATCGTCGAAGAAGACATGAGCTTCAACCTGCCGGTGAGTTTACGCGTGCTGGCGGGGACGGGGAAGTAAACCGCGAAGGCGCGAAGATCGCTAAGAAGATAGAAGTTTTGACAGGATGACCGGATGTTCAGGATATTGAAGACGGCTTGAACCCATCCTGACAATCCTGTCATCCTGTCCAGGTATTGAATTCTTCGCGGCCTTCGTGCCTTCGCGGCCTTCGTGCCTTCGTGCCTTCGTGCCTTCGCGGTTGATCTGCTAGGATATGTTTTGAACTGACTTTTCAGGAGTTTTACGATGTCCGACAACGCCCCGGAAACCCCGAAGATTATTGTGGATGACGATTGGAAGAGCCAGGCCCAGGCTGAGAAGGAGAAACTCGCTGAGCAGGCGAGGGCCAAGAGTGATCCCCCACCGTCAGCAGGCGGCGGCGAATCCGCGGGTTCCGCCGCTGCGCCGGGTGGACGTGAACTGCCCCCGGCGAACTTTGAATCGCTTGTCAGCACCATGACGACCCAGGCGCTCTTCGCCATGGGCGCGATCCCCGATCCCACGACCGGCCAGCACATCGCCCACCTGGATTTAGCAAGGCATCACATCGACATGCTCTCGGTGCTCGAAGAAAAGACCAAGGGCAACCTGAGCAAAGAAGAATCCGACATGCTCGCGACGACGCTGTACGAACTAAGGAACCGATACGTGCAGCTCACGATGTCGCAGAGACCGACGGCGTAGGATTATTGATGGAAACGGAGCCATCGAGATATTGTTTAAAGTGTGGATATGCGTTGGTTGTAGCAACCGGCTACCAATGCCCGGAATGTGGTCAGAAATTCCACCCAGACCATCCGATCACATACAATACTCACTCACCCCAACCCCTCATCAAATCTATTATTTCATTCTTTGTCTACAGTCTCATCAGTTCATGCCTATTCATGCTGCTACTACATACAGTAGATTCTTTCGTCGTATCCATAACGCTTGACGTTGTACAAGTTACCGGTGGACTATTGCTTTTCACGATACTGGCTTACCTAGGATTCAGCCTGAGTAGAGTATCTTCACTCATCTGCGCCGCAGTAGGAATATGCTGCGGCTATTTCTTTGCTATGGTAATTGCTGTAAGCATTCGACAATCGCATATTGCTCTAGATTTACCCGGCGACTTGATTGGCCTTGCGATTCTCTCGATTGTTGTCACGCTTGCGGTGCTACCGATTTATGTATTGAGGTCAGGCTATCGCAAGAGAAAACGTGCTTTAATCCTGTCATCACCCACGGCACAGACGTAATAGAAAACCCCGCCCTTCCGGGCGGGGCTACTTGGGGTTGTGTGGTATGTAGGCGGCGGTGTTATTTGCCTGCCGCGGCTTCCTGTTTCTTAGGCTTGAAGATGCGGAAGAGTTTCTTGATCGGGTCGTAGTACTCGTCGACGACGCGTTCCTTGAGGGGGATGATGGCGTTGTCGGTGATGGTGATGTGCTCGGGGCAGACCTTGGTGCAGCACTTGGTGATGTTGCAGTAGCCCAGGCCGTTGTCGTCCTTGAGGTCGCCGAGGCGGTCTTCGGTATCCAGCGGGTGCATTTCCAGCTGGGCGTTGTAGATGAAGAAACGCGGGCCGATGAACTCGCCGTGCTTGTGGTGGTCACGCAGGACGTGGCAGACGTTCTGGCACAAGAAGCACTCGATGCACTTGCGGAACTCCTGGACGCGGTCGACGTCGTCCTGGACCATGTTCCACGTGCCGTCGTCGTTGTCGGGCTTGCGGGGTTTGAAGGGCTTGAGGCTTTTCTTGACCTCGAAGTTCCAGCTGACGTCGCAGACCAGGTCGCGGATCAGGGGGAAGGCCTGCATCGGCTCGATCGTGACCGGGGTGCTGGTGTCGATCGTATCCATGCGGGTCATGCACATGAGCTTGGGGTTGCCGTTGACCTCGGCGGAGCAGGAGCCGCACTTGCCGGCCTTACAGTTCCACCGGCAGGCGAGGTCCGGGGCGCTCTCGGCCTGGATCTGATGGACGGCGTCGAGGACGACCATGCCCTCGGTGACGTCGGTCTCGTAATCCTTGAAACCGCCCTTCTCTTTGTCGCCGCGCCAGATCTTGAAGGTGACTTTGGACATTACTTATTCTCCTCGATGATCTGGGCGAGGTCTTCACGGATCGGGGCGATGGGCACACGTTCGAGTTGCATGTTGCCGTCGTCACCCTTGCGGAGCACGTAGTTGGCCTTGCCTTCTTCTTCGCTCTTGTCGGGGTGGTCGAGCCGGGTGTGGGCGCCGCGGGACTCCTTGCGTTCCAAGGCACACCTTGCGGAGGCTTCGGAGACGGTGAGCAGGCACTTGAGGTCCATCGCGGTGTGCCAGCCGGGGTTGTAGTCGCGGTTGGTATCGGCGGCGGCGGTCTCGGCCCGCTTCTTGAAGGCTTCGAGCCCGTCGATCGCTTCCTTCAGTTCGTCCTCGACGCGGACGATGCCGACCTTGTCCTGCATCATCACCTGCAGCTCGCTCTGGATGGTGAAGGGGTTTTCACCGCTGCCGGAGCGTTCGAACGGGGCCTCGGCCCACTTAGTGACGGCCTCGACCTGTTCGGGGATGACGGCGCCCTGGCTGTTCTCCTTGGCGAACTTGGCGGCGTATTCACCGGCCCGCTTGCCGAAGACGACCAGGTCGCTCAGCGAGTTGCCGCCGAGGCGGTTGGCACCGTGCAGGCCGACGGCACATTCACCGGCGGCGAACAGGCCCGGGACGGTGGACATCTGCGTGTCGGAGTCGACGCGGATGCCGCCCATGACGTAGTGCGTGGTCGGGCCGATTTCCATCGGCTCCTTGGTGATGTCCAGGCCGGCCAGCTCCTTGAACTGGTGGTACATGCTGGGGAGTTTCTTCTTGATGTGGGTCTCGGAGTCCTTGATGTGCTCCTTGATCCATGCGATGTCGAGGAAGACCCCGCCGTGCGGCGAGCCGCGGCCCTCTTTGACCTCCCGGACGATGCAGCGAGCGACGTGGTCGCGTGTCAGCAGCTCGGGTGGCCTGCGGGCGCTCTTGTCGCCGGTGACGTAGCGCCAGCCCTCTTCCTCGTTGTCGGAGGTGGAGCTGGTGTAGGCGTCGGGGATGTCGTCGAACATGAAACGGCGTCCCTCGGAGTTGGTGAGGATGCCGCCCTCGCCGCGGACGCCTTCGGTAACGAGGATGCCGCGGACGCTTGGGGGCCAGACCATGCCGGTGGGATGGAACTGGATGAACTCCATGTCCTGCAGGTCCGCGCCGGCGTGGTAGGCGAGTGAGTGGCCGTCGCCGGTGTATTCCCAGCTGTTGCTGGTGATCTTGAAGGCTCGGCCGATCCCGCCGGTGGCGAGGACGACGGACTTGGCCTTGAAGATGACGAACCGGCCGTGCTCGCGTTCATAAGCGAATGCGCCGACGACGCGGTCGCCTTCCTTTAAGAGCTCGATGACGGTGACTTCCATGTGGACGTCGACGCCCTGGTGGATGCCGTGGTCCTGGAGGGTGCGGATCATTTCCAGGCCGGTGCGGTCGCCGACGTGGGCGAGTCGTGGGTACTTGTGCCCGCCGAAGTTGCGTTGGAGGATCTTGCCGTCCTTGGTGCGGTCCATGACGGCGCCCCAGGCCTCGAGTTCCTTGACGCGGTCGGGAGCTTCCTTGGCGTGCAGCTCGGCCATGCGCCAGTCGTTGAGATACTGCCCGCCCCGCATGGTGTCGGCGAAGTGGGTGGACCAGCCGTCGCGGTCGTCTACGTTAGCCAGCGCCGCGGCCATGCCGCCTTCGGCCATGACGGTGTGGGCCTTGCCGAGCAGCGACTTGCAGACCAGGGCGCAGCTGACGCCCTGCGCGGACGCCTCGATCGCGGCTCTGAGGCCCGCGCCGCCGGCGCCGATGACCAGGACGTCGTGTTCGTGTGTCGTGAATTCCCGCATTGATAAAAGTTCCTATGCAGACCGCCGCATGCCCCACCGCGGGGTAGCGTGGCGGGTGGCTCTTAGAAGAGTCTCAGGTCGCTCCATACGCCCATGGAACACATCCGGATGTAGAAGTCGGTGAAGCCGACCCAGATCAGGCTGGTCCAGGCCCACTTCATGTGGTTGCGGTTCAGGCAGCTGATGCATTCGTAGGGCTTCTTACCGAGGACGAGTTTGGACAGCAGGTTCTTCCCGCCGCCGGAGAAGTGGCGTGCACAGTGGCAGCCGAAGGTGTAACCGCCGAGGAGGATGACGTTGAGGATCAGCACGAGGGTGCCGATGCCGAAGCCGAACTCGAGCTGGCCTGCCTTGGCGGCGGCGTGGTAGTCGAGCCCATCGGGGGCCCACCACATGCCGACCCAGGCGTCGTAGGCGAGGATGAAGATGTAGGCGGCCGCGAGGTAGAAGAGGTAGCGGTGCAGGTTCTGCATGATCAGGGGGAAGAACTGCTCGCCGCGGTAGCCGTTGCGTGGCTCGCCGACGGCACAGTTCAGCGGATCGGCCCAGAAGGCTTTGTAATACGCGCCGCGGTAGTAGTAGCAGGTGAAGCGGAAGCCGGCGGGGATGGTGAGGATGATCAGGGCCGGGCTGGCGGGGATGAGTGCGGGGACCCAGTCGGGCCAGTTGCCGAACCAGGCGTGGTGGCTGGGGTGTGCCAGGCCGAACTCGGTGCCGGCGTTGAACAGCAGCGGCGAGTACATCGGCGAGAGGTAAGGCCCGAACTCGTAGTGAGCGCCCTGGAAGGCGGCCCAGGTCGAGTAGATGACGAAGGCGCTCAGGCCCATGAAGACGACCAGCGGCTGGAGCCACCAGGCGTCTTTTCGGGAGGTCTTGCCCACACCGCGCTGTTGGGGCAGGGATACTGGTGTCTGGCTCATGACATAGGCTCCATTGGGAAACAAACCGCCCGGGGGCCTGACATATTAGCAAAAAGATAAGGCCGTGCGCTGAGGGTGTAACCTGTCGGTGACGCTGTTTATAAGTTCAAGGCTTGA
The DNA here is from genome assembly GCA_965230275.1 of Phycisphaeraceae bacterium. GTDB lineage: Bacteria > Planctomycetota > Phycisphaerae > Phycisphaerales > Phycisphaeraceae > JAJRRS01. The sequence goes on from CBDDKO010000001.1 coordinate 16,327, forward strand.
AAGTGTTGTGACATTGGCTGAATAAGTCTTGCCTGCCACCGACATCACGGATCGGGATGACAGGCGTAACAGGATGCAGGAAACAGCACTGACACAGTCCGGTTTACGCAATGCGGTCGCCCGTTTGGGACGTAGTGGTTCGGATGCAGCGCCGAGGCTTACTTCACGATGCGCTTGGCGAAGGCGAAGCCCTGGTCGCGTTTTTCGATGTAGTTGTCGTGGTCGGGGTTGAGGCTGGAGATGCGGACGCCTGGGCCGCCGGACTCTAGGAATTGGCCGTCGCCGAGGTAGATGGCGGTGTGGTTGATCCGGCCGCGTGAGTTGAAGAAGAAGATCAGGTCGCCGCGCTGCATGGCCTGGCGGTGGGCGCGCGTGGCGGTGAGCGTGCCCATGGCGGCCTGCTGGTCGGTGTCGCGTGACAGCAGCACGCCGATGTGCTCGTAGGCGTAACGGGTCAGGCCCGAGCAGTCGATGCCGGTCGGCGTGGTGCCGCCCCACAGGTACGGCGTGCCCTTGATCGCGTCGGCGGCCTGGATGGCGGGCTCGGTCTTCTCGGTCGGGGCGGGGCCAAGGGTCTTTGCGAATTCATCGGCGGTGACACGCTTGACCTGATCGGACTTCACATAACCGACATAGCCGTCACTTGCGTGGCAGTGGTAGAACCCGTCGGCGGCTGGGCGCAACAGGAAGAACGCATCGCTCTGCTTCATCTGTGTGACGGTTTCGCTGCGGTCGTCGGGCGATTCGTAGACGAATGCGGCGGCGTCGGTGACAACGGCAAACGGGGTGTCGCCCAGATCATTGGTGGGCATGACTTCGGTGCGGTCGTCGATCTTGGTGAAGCCGAGGACGCCGAGGTAGTTTGCCAGCGCTACGCGGTGCTCTTCGTATTCGACAAAGCCGGTGAGCGTGACGGCGCTGCCCTTCGTGTCCCACTTCGCCTGGACGTCAAACGCGATCATACGCTTGTCGTTGAGCGCGAGCGCCTTGAATTGTGTGAGGTAGATATCGAGCTTGTCAGCCGAGCCGACGAGGTCGGGCTGGACAGTCTTGGCGATGCGTTCAAAGAACAGCTGCGTGCGAGATTTGCCGCTGGGGCGCATGGGCATGCCGCGTCGCACTTCGTCACCCGATGCCGTGTCAGAGGCCTGCCCCGTGTCCGCCACTGTGAAGGCCGCACACATCAGCAGAATCAGTACACACGCGATACCGCCTTGCAAGCTCAAGCCCAGGACACTTGTCATTGGATTCGACTCCGATTCGTTACGGGCCTAGAGAACGCGGATCACAGACTTCTCGATTCAGGACACAATGATCTATTGAGTATATCTAAATGGTGCAGACCACCCAGGTCTCCCAGACGCACAAGGCGGGTGAAAACTTTTATTTCGTGGCGCTTTTCACCCTGCATGTGCGATAATAGAGTTTAGCAAGGCGGTCACTTCTTTGCCGCCGGATTGGAGTTGTGCCATGTCTGCTGAATTACGTTTGAACACGGTCAGGCCGTTGGTCCGGTACGTGGATCAGGACCAGGCGGTCATCGAAACCCACTTCCAGGCTGTGGGCCCGATCCCCAATGCCCAGGCGGGCTTCACCGGTGAGACCGACGTGCATATCACGATCCAGAGCCTGGACGGCTTCCACGACGAGGGCCGTGCCCGCACGCCGGTCCGTGACGGCGAAGGCTCGGTGCGTTTCGAGGTGGTCCACCCGCAGCGCTGGTGGCCGGCGGGCATGGGCGAGCAGCCTCTGTATGAACTGACCCTGCGCCTGGTGGACGGCGACAGTGTCGTCGATCAACACACCGCAACGATCGGCTTTACCAGTGTGCGCAAAGACGCTGAAGTGGTGGACGAGGACCACCCGGGCTTCCTGGTGAATGGCCAACACTTCCGCGTGCAGAGCGTGGTCATGGTGGACCGTGTCGATGAAAACCAACTGCTGCCCGCGTCGGGGGATTCGCTGCTGATGATCCGCGACCACTACGGGCCGGAGCTTCTGTATGAGGCGGCGGACCGCGCAGGCGTGCTGCTGATCCAGTCGGTGCCGATTAGCGCCGAGGGCAAGCCGAGCATCGAGGTGGCTGAAGAAGTCGACCGGCTGGCTGCTCACCCGAGCCTGGCGGGCTGGTTTGTCGGGCACTTAGGCGAAGCGCGTGATCGCGTGGTTAAGCGGCTGCAGGCGCTGGACCCGACGCACTCGATCTTCGAGCAATTCCCCCAGCCGCGTCCGTCCTGATCGCCGTAATCCTGACAATGGAACTAAATCACGGTTCGGGCGTTAATATAGGTATATGAGATACCTACTCACCGCCCTGCTGCTGTTCGTGCCGACGTCCGCATGCTCGGCCGACCATTGTGCCGAACACACACCGCCGCCCGCCTTCACACCGGAGTCGGAAGAGGTTGACGCCCCGGCCAATCCGGCTCACGGCTGGCTTGAGAAGATCGAGGCGCGCGCCGCTGAGATCGAAACGCTCACCGCCAAGCTGCGATACGACAACAACCAGCTGCTGCTGGGCGATGAGCAGCGGCGGTTCGGCACGCTGACTTACCAGGCGGTGCCGAAGACCGGGTTCGTGATCCACTTCAACAAGAAGCTGGTGGACGGCCACTGGACGGAGCCTGACCTGTACTACGTCTACGACGGGCGGTGGCTGCTTAAAGCCGACCACGAAAACAAGACCGCCAACCGTTATCAGCTTGTGCCGGACGACCAGGAGGTGACCGAGCAGATCGAGCTTGGCGACGGGCCGTTCCCGATCCCGCTGAACCTGAAGAAGGACAAGGTGCTGGCGAAGTATGATGCGTTGCTGGTCGAACCGGCGGAAGACGACCCGGAAGGCAGCGTCCACCTGATCCTGAAACCGCTTGAATCCATTGACAGCGACCTGAAGATGATCGAGCTATGGTTCGACCAAGAGACGCTGCTGCCGGTGCGTGTATCCAGTCTGGATGATTCGGGCACCCAGACCGTGGTGAATCTCAGCGAGACCGAAGTCAACGCGGCGTTGGAAGACGGGTTGTTCGATACATCGCTGCCTGACGAAGAAGGTTGGCAGACGGATGAAAGCCGGATCGCGCCGGCGGCGGATGATGAATGAATGTTAAAGCCCACGGATTCAATCCGTGGGTTTCAGGGGTGGTGACGGAAGCAGCATTTTCATCAGGGCAGCGCTTCGATCAGCTGGTCGATCTGCTCATCGGTGTTGTAGAAGTGCGGGCTGGCGCGGAGCCGGCCTTCGCGCAGGGCGATGACGATCTTGTTCTGTCCCAGCTCATGCACGATCTTGCGGTGGCTGTCCGTCCCGCCGAGGTGGTCCGGGGCATTGAAGATGACGATGCCGCTGCGTTCGTCGGGATCATCGCGCGGGGTGAAGATGTCGTAACCCTTGTTGGCCAGGCCCTCACACAGGCGGTTCGTCAGGCTATCTACGCGGGACCAGACGTGGTCGATGCCGATGTCCATTAGCAGGTCGATGCTGGCGCCCAGGCCGAGGATGCCGGGGATGTTCCACGTGCCGGGCTCGAACCGCCTGGCGTCGGGCTGGAACTCGAACCGGTAATCGCCGTAGTTCTCGCTATCGACCATGTTCATCCACCCGACGACCGCTGGGTGGAGCATGGCACACAGCTCCTCCCGGCAGTAGAAGATGCCGCAACCCTCCGGGGAGAGAAGCCACTTATGCCCATCGGCGGAGAGGAAGTCGATCCCCATCGCCTCGACATCGACCGGCAGCAGGCCCGTGCTCTGGATGCCGTCCACGCACAAATGCCCCCCGGCCTGGTGGACCATGTCGCTGATGGGCTTGAGGTCGATACGGTGGCCGGAGGCGTACTGGACATGTGAGATCGACACGACGCGCGTGCGGTCCGTGATGGCGTCACAGACCTGATCGACATCGATCCGGCCGTCCGCGCCCTGACGTACTTCGATCAGCTCGACGCCGAGGCGCCTAAGATTCTCCCAGGGGTAGCGGTTGGCGGGGTACTCGACATTGGTGATGACGACGTTGTCGCCCTGCTCCCAATCCAGGCCGTTGGCGACCAGCGACAGGCCGGTGGAAGTGTTGGGGATGAAGGCGATCTCGTGACCGCCCTGTGCGTTAATCAACTTAGCGACGGCCTGCTTGACCTGGATCGCCCGTTTGTACCAGCCGGCGTCGACGTAGGCGATCGATTCGGCCTGCTCGGCGTAACGCCGGACGGCCTGTGCGGCGGGCCCGCTGATGGGGGCGACTCCGGCGTGGTTGAGGAATACCATCTCACGTCGGATCGGGAAGGTTTTGTCGAGGTCCGGGTGCAGGTCCGTCATGGATACAACCGATCTGTATGGAAGGCGAATTAAAGGTGAAGACCACATGATAAAACGATCAGCATTGTTGTGCCTGTTGTTTGCGGTCACGAGCCTGATGCCGGGCCGGGCGATGGGTCATGAAGCCAAGCCGAGCGAGGTGTTGCCACCGATCGAGCCGTCACCGCTGGTGCGGGCGTTGATCGACGATGAACTGAATAGCGAAGCCACGCGCAACGACCTGCGCATCTTCCACGGGGATTGGGGCGCGCTGCCCGGGGTCGATGAACTAACGAGCCGGCAGCAGGCGAAGCTGGCGCTGCTGAAGTTCGAGCTGGACGCGGCGGTGCTTGGTGATGCCGAAGTCGATCCGCTGCTGCGGGCCGAGGCGGCGCTGCTGCGCGGCGAGCCGGGGCGGGTCGTGGAGCTACTTTCGGATGTGGATTCGGCCCGCGGAGCGGTGCTGTTGTCCGAGGCGTATGAGGCGCTCGGCGACACGGGTAGTGCGGTCAAGGCGCTTCAGCCGTGGCGTGAGAAGCTGCACCGTGAAACGATCGAAGACGCGGCGGAGCTGACGTCGGCGGTGCGGGCGCTGACGGCGCTGGCGCGGCTGGAGGGCAGGCCGGCGCAGGATTACCAGTTGGCTCTGAACCTGCTGGGCCAGGTGCGAGAGGACCTGGACCCGGGGTACTGGCCGGCGTTGATCGCCGAGGCCGACCTGTTGATTGAAAAGGACAACGCGTCGGAGGGTTTCGAGGCGCTCAGCGCGGCGCTGGCGCTGAACCCGTCGTGCGGCAAGGCGTGGGACCGTCTGGGGCGGATGTTTATCAGGGGCTTCAGCTTCGATCGGGCCGGCGCGGTGGTCCATAAGCTGCGCGAGATCAACCCGGCGCACCCGTTGGCTGATCTCATCGAGGCGCACAGCCGGTTGCAACAGCGTGACACGGCCGGGGCAAGGGCGCTGATCGAGACGGGGCTGTCACAGAACCCGGAGCACCGCGAATGGCTGGCGCTAAGCGCAGCAGAGGCGGCGCTTTCGTATGACGATGAGCGGATGAACGAAGCGCTGCAGCGGTTTGAGGAATTATCGCCGGGGAATCCGCTGGCGTCGTACACGACGGGGCAATACCTCTCGATGGCGCGGCAGTACGAGCTAGCCGAGGCGCAGCTGCGTCGTGCGGTCGAGATGAACCCGAACTGGCCGACGCCGCGGATCGAACTGGGCATGCTGCTGTTGCAGGCGTCTCGGGACGAGGCGTCCCAGGCGGAGCTGACGGCCGCGACACGGCTGGACCCGTTTAATCGTCGGGCCGCCAACCAGCTGGCGATGCTCAATGAATTGCTGGCGTACGACCGGATCGAGACCGAGCATTTTGTGGTGCGTTACAAGCCCGGGATCGATGAGGCGTTGGCCCGCGACATGCCGGAGAAGCTCGAAGCGATCTACAGGGACATCACGAAAGCGTTTGAGCATGAGCCCAAGCGGCTTACTCGGATCGACCTGATGCCGGACGAGAAGTATTTTGCGGTGCGCATCACCGGGCTGCCGGAGGTCTGGACGATCGCCGCGGCAACGGGGGACGGGATCGCGATGACCCCACCGCGCGAAGGTGCGGGGCAGAGCGGTGGGTACGACTGGCCGAACGTGGTCCGTCACGAGTTTGTACATACGGTGACGCTTGACCAGACGCGTAACCGCATCCCGCACTGGTTCACCGAGGCCTGCGCCGTATCCGAGGAGATCACGGGGCGAAGCTACGCGACGTGCCGACTGCTCGCCGATGCATTGCAAAACGACAAGCTGTTCGCGCTGGACCAGATCAACTGGGGCTTCATCCGGCCAAAGACACCGAACGATCGGCCGTTGGCTTATGCGCAGTCGGACTGGATGCTGGCGTACATCGAGGAAGTTCACGGACGCGACGCGATCATCGACATGCTTGAGCTGTATCACGACGGTGTGCCGGATACCGAGGCGCTTGTGCGGGTGACCGGCGAGTCGGCCGATGCGTTTATGTCGGGCTTCCTGGTGTGGGCAACGGACCAGGTCGCGGGATGGGGACTAAATCAACGACGGACCAGTGAGCGGTTGGCCGAGGTGCTCAATGGGCATGGCGAGCCGGCGGATGATGACGAACTTAATGCATTACTCGATCAACATCCGGGGCATCCTGACCTGCTGCGCATGATGGCGGAGCGGGCCTTGCGTGGCGGTGATCCGGTGACGGCGAGGAAGGCCGTGTTGCGGTATGCCGACAGCCGGCCGGTCGATCCCTGGCCGCACCGTGCGCTGGCGACGCTGGCGATCAAGATCGGTGACACACAGCAGGTCCTGGGATCACTTGCCTACCTGGATGGGATCGAGACCCGCAGCGGGCGGTGGGCGCTGGAGCTGGCCAAGGCGCACCGCTCGGCGGGCCGGTTCGATGAGGCCTATGCCGCGATCGATCGGGCGCTGGACCGTGAGCCGTACCACGCGGGCTACCGTGAGTTGGCGGCGGCGATTGCGCTGCAGAACAACGATGCCGAGGATGCACTGGGACATGTCTACGCCGCGAGCCTGATCGAGCCGGAGCGTTCGCAGCACCATACACGGCTGGCGGCGCTGTACCACCGTATGGGGCGGCTGGATGACGCGGACGCGGCGGCGAGACGGGCGATCGAGCTGAATCCGGATTCGGCGGCGAAACGGTTTCTGAAGGCCGTTGAGGAGTGATTAATCACGCGACAAGTCGCGTCGCTTCGTGGGGATATCAATCATCGTCGTCATCGGGGCCGAAGAGGCGCTTCTTGGCGAGGTCGGCGGCCTGGGCGGTACCGCGCTGGGTCAGCAGCGCTTCGGCGAGCTCGGCATCGGCGGGGTAGGTGATCTTGATGTTGGTGGTTTCACCCTCGACGATGCGCACCGGCTCGCCGAGCGATTCGATTAATTGTGCGTCGTCGGTGATCCCATCGGTGCCGAGTTTGCCGTCGGCGATCTGCTGGTAAGCGCGACGCAGCAGATCCGCGGTAAAAACCTGCGGGGTCTGCACGGCAACGAGGTTTCGGCGATCGACGGTCTTGACGACACGCCGAACCGGGCCGGCGTCTTGATCGGCTGGGCCAAGGATCGCGTCGAGGGGGTCGGCCTGCTGCTGAACGGTGTCGTCGGGCTCGACCTGCTTGAGGGTAGACCCGACATCACAGGCGGGGATGACAGCATCGAAACGTTCGGCGGCTTCAAAGACACGGTCGATCATCGTCGGCGTCGCGAGCGGCCGGGCGGCGTCGTGGACGGCGATGTGGGTGGCGGCGTCGTTCACAGCCTTAAGCGCATTAGCGACGGTTTCCCATCGTTCGGCTTGCCCCCCCGCCACGACCTCGACACCCAGGAATCCGAGCTTGTCGCCCCACCTGAACTTGAAGTCGTCGAGTTGATCGGGCGCAACGGCGATGATGACCTGCCCGACATCGGCGCGGCCAGCGAACAGGTCCACGGCGTGCAAGAAGACGGGCTTGCCGGCGATTCCCAACTCGACCTTGCTGGGGCCGGGGCTCGACGTGCTTTGGATAAAGCGCGAACCGGCGCCCGCGGCGGGGAGGATGACCGAGACGTTGAATGCGTGCATGTCGTAGCCGGGCTGGGTCGGTTAGCGGATGACGATGGCGTTGGGCATAAGTGTGAGGACGGGCTCGTCCTGCAGCAGCAGCAAACCCTGCATGGCGGCGCTGACGGCGGACCAGGCGCGCGGGCCGAGGATACGTTTGGCGGTGATCAGCACGTCGGGCATCTCGGCGGATTGGACGGCCGGGGCCTGGGCGCCGAACATGTCGTTAAGGAAAGTATGCAGCGACATGGCTGGGGGCAGGTTGATCACGTCGTACGCCCCTTCTTCAAGACCGAGTTCTTCGGCCAGGTCTGTCATCGCCAGTTCGGCCCCGCCTAGTTTGTCGGCCATGCCGTTCTCGACGGCCTGACGGCCTGTGAACAGACGCCCTTCGGCGACGGCATTTGCGTCGGCGAGCCTCGAGCCACGGCCGATGGTGACGCGGTTGATGAACTGGTCATAGACATTCTGCATGGACTGGCGGATGGTGGTGCGCTGCTCGTCGGTGAAGGGTTCGACGCTGTTGAAGATGTCGCTGAGCGGGCCGCGGCTGCGGCGGTGGATGCTGATGCCGGCCCAGTCGTAGAGCCCGCCGATGACGATCTTGCCGCCGACGACGCCGATGGAGCCGACGATGGAGCTTGGGCCTAGGTAGACCTCGTCGCCGGCGCAGGCGATGTAGTACCCGCCGCTGGCGGCCATGCCCCCGACGGAGACGTAGACGGGCTTGGTTTCGCCGAGGTCGCGGACGGCCTGCCAGATGATTTCACTGGCGAGCGCCGAGCCGCCGGGTGAGTCAATGCGGAGGACGACGCCCTTGATGTTTTCGTCATCGCGTGCGTGGCCGAGGGCTTCGACCATGGTGCTGCTGCCGATGGATTCGGAGGCGAACATGCCTCCACCGTGGGAGGATTCGCCGGAGTGGATCGGGCCTTTGCCGTGGACGACGGCGATGGTCGGTCGCGAAGTGCGTGTGTTGGATTCCTTGAACAGCAGGCTGAAGAGCATCATGGGGTTGTTGATCTGCACCTCCCCACCGCCGAAGCCCATGTTGGTGTCCCAGATGAAGCTGTCGCCGAACTCGACCTCGGTGACGTCGATCAGGTCGCGGTCGGTCAGGCGGTCCACGACGCGTCGGCGCAGCAGGTCGGTGTCGGTCATGGTCCAACTGTCGGCGAGGAGCTTCTCGACCTGTGCTTTGGTGATGGAACGGTTGTCGGCGATGCGGGTGATGATCTGGCTGTAGATATCGTCGAGCAGCGCGTCGAAGTTCTGGCTCCAGGCTTCGCTGGGCCCGGTGCGCATCATGGATTCAGAAGCGCCTTTGTACTTGCCGATCTGGACGAGGTCAGCCTTGGCGCCGATCTTTTCGAGTGTGCCGGCGAGGTACATCTCTTCGACGGCGATGCCGGTCATGCGGACTTCGCCTTTGTGCTGGAGCAGGACGAGGTCGGCGCTGCTAGCGAGGACGTAGTCCATCATGTTGTAGGCTTCGGCGTAGGTCATCACGAGCTTGCCGGCGTCGCGGGCTGCCTGGATCTTGTCGGAGATGGCGAGCACCTGGGTGAGCGAGAGCATCGGCTGGTCCATGTAGATGACCACGCCGAGGTACTCATCGTTCTGTGCGACGTGGTCCAGCTGGCCGAGCACATCGGAAAGCGACGGGCCGGCTTCTTCGTCGGTGATCCAGGCGTAAGGGACGGGGCCGTCGCGCAGCGATTCGGAGAGGTCCAGCCAGCCGACCACGGGCGTAGGCTTGAATACATCGGCCAGTTCATCGGCCAGTTCGTCGGCCGAATCTTCCGTCTGCTCCTCTGCCGTGTCAGCGATGGCCTCTGCATCAGCGGTATGCTCGACGGCGTCTTGTGCTGAGACGATCGGGCTCAGCGAGAAGCTGAAAAGAAGGGTCAGTGCCAGGGCGAGGATCATGATGGGTTGTTTGCTTGGCATGATGGGCTCCCGGGGAGGTAAAAGCTGATGCGGCGGTGCGGTCATGGATGATACGGTTCTAGGCTTGATACAGGATACGCGCTTGGGATGTTTCTGTCCTGATGATCTCCCGCAATGATTTCACGATGCTGGGGCGGAAGGACGGTATGAGTTCCTGATGCGTCTGGCTCCCGCATGACAGCCGGTTTGCCCCCCTTCCAAGAGCTCATCGGGCTCGGTCAAATGCCCCGTTTTTATAGCAGTGATACGGCGATAAGGCCTTATCGGACGTAAAAATAGGTGATCTTGGTGCAAATTGATGTTTTTTTAAAGCACCGGTGTGTAGCCCTTGGACAACACGTGGTATTATCGGTATAATGCGAGCCAGTTGAGATGCGAATTCGTTCGGCTTGTAAGTTATTAAAATGACCGGGCTAAAGGCAATTCGTCGGCAAAGCACCCTTTGCACACCAAAATCTGCAGACTCGGCACGTGAGTTGTTTAACCACTCCCATCGTGTCGTCGCCAAACGGCAACGTTATGGTGACGTAAGAGAATCAGGTGGCCCAGAGCCGGGCAATAACGTGAAGAGCCCGGCCTCAGTGAAAGAAGGAAAGCATCATGAAGTCAATCATCACCACCCTCGCAGTCGGCACCGCCCTGACGTTTGCGGGCCAGGCCTCGGCCATGTCGCTCTCCGGCGACGTGAACATGGTCTTCGCTCCTGCTTCCGTTCAGGAAGGTGACCGCACCAACAACCGCAAAGCACTGCTGTTCGTTGAGCAGACCAACACCGTGCTCGCCAGCGACCTGGACGTTGAAGCGTTTATCCCTGGTGTGAATGACGGCTCCAGCGCCGCCCTCGGCCGTACCCTGGCTGAAGGCCGTACCGTCACCAGCTACTTCCTGCATGCCGACGTGGCTGAAGGTGCCAACACGCCCAAGCTCATGGAAGGCAGCATCACCTTCAACGACAAGATCCTCGGCGTGATCTTCGGCGACTTCTCCGCCAGCGACGCCCTGGTTGGTGCCCCCGGCACCGCCTACGAGACCGCTTCGGGCCACGGCCTGGACCTGGTCGATCCGAACGGCGACATGTTCCGCATCAGCAACAACCGGATGCGTCTGGACTTCAGCTTCAACGTCAGCGGCATCACGGACCAGATCCGTATCATCACCGCCGGCGTCGCGGCTCCTCAGGAAACCGAGAACCCGATCCCCGAGCCGATCACCCCGACGCTTCTGGCCATGGGCCTGGGCGGCCTGGCGCTGCGTCGCCGGCACACCGCCTGATCGACTCGCCCCAATGTCCTTCGACTTCACTGACGACCCACGGATTCGCTCCGTGGGTCGTTTTTTTGTGACTTACCTTGACCTGTGAAGCAGACAGCAAACGCTGATGCTTCAGGGCACGCGATTCGATGGGCTGTAAATGTGTCGGATTAAACCGGCGAGGGGACCGTCTCCAGGAGCCGCTGCATGATGCGCGAAGCGGTGACGGCATCGGCGTCGTGTGCGTAGCTCTTGGGGATCACGCGGTGGGCGAAGACGGGGACGACGTTTCTTGTGATGTCTTCGGGGATAACGTAGTCACGGCCGTTGAGCATGGCGGTGGCTTTGGCTGCGTGCATCAACGCCAGGGCACCACGGGTGGAGACGCCGGTCTGTAGCTGCTCATCGCGCCGGGTGGCACCGGCGATCTGGACGACGTAATCGACCAGCGACTGATCCATCTTCAGGGCCTGGACCTGGCTCTGCAGGCGGACAAGCTCTTCGGCGGTGAGGACCGGGCGGAGTTCACCGAGCGCGTTGCGTGAGGGGTCGAGCGTCAGGATCCGGGATTCGTCCTCGGGGCTGGGGTAGCCGAGGCTGATCCGCATGAGGAAGCGGTCGAGCTGGCTCTCCGGCAGGAAGTAGGTGCCCTCGAACTCGAAGGGGTTCTGCGTGGCGATGACGATGAACGGCTGGAGCAGCTTGCGTGTGTGGCCGTCGATCGAAACCTGCGCCTCGTTCATGGCTTCGAGCAGGGCCGACTGGGTCCGGGGCGTGGTGCGATTGATCTCGTCGGCGAGGAGGATGTTGGCGAAGACGGGGCCGGGCTTGAAGATGAACTCGCTTTTCTGCTGGTCCCAGACGGTGACGCCAAGGACGTCGGAGGGGAGCATGTCGGGCGTGAGTTGCAGACGGGCCATCGAGCAGTCCAGGCTGCGCGCCAGCGAGGAGGCGAGCATGGTCTTGCCGACGCCGGGCACGTCCTCGATGAGCATGTGGCCGCCGGCCAGCAGGCAGACGATCAGCTTGTCGATGGCCTGCTGGTTGCCGAGGTAGCACTTCTGGATGTTGGCGCGGAGGCCGTCTAAAGCCTGCATATCGAATCCTGTCGAACCCGGTTTGGTGTATGCGAGTATAACAGTCAGCGGACCCTGTTGCCTGCGTCCGTTGCCTGAGTCATTATCGGGCAAGGGACGGAAAATCCGGCCGGGCCGCGACTTTTCGCCTGCGTGGACCGCATCAACCGATATTTGATCTTGCGCGCATGCTGTGCGCGAGGTTGTCGTGCAGACGCCGACGAGGCGCGTATGATGGCTAGAGACTAGGCCGCTTGCAGGAATCCGTTTTGAACTTCGACCGCCTAACCGAACTCGCCGAACGCGTGCAGGGCCCCTTCAAGGACGCCCCGTGGGAGGTTGCTGTCGAGTTGGCGGTGATCTGGATCGTCGTGCTGATCGTGTACCGATTCCTGCGCGGGACACGTGGAGCCCGTGTGATTAAGGGCGTGGCGTTGATCCTGGTGGTCGGGGTGTTCTCGATCCAGGTGTTCGGCCGGGAGGGCGCATTCGAACGGCTGAACCTGCTGTACGCCAAGGCCCTGCCGATCGTGTCGATTACCCTGATCATCGTGTTCCAGCCGGAGCTGCGCCGGGCGCTGGTCCGGCTGGGCGAGGCACGGTTGTTCCGCCAGAGCGGGCTGCGCCGCGCCCGGGTGATCGAAGAACTGGTCGCTGCGATCGGCTACCTATCCAAGAACAAGATCGGCGCGCTGATCGCAATCGAACGGCGTGTCGGCCTGCGCGGGATCGTGGAATTGGGCACACGCCTGGACGCCGAGGTGACCAAGCAGCTGCTTGACACGATCTTCTGGCCGGGCTCGGCGCTACACGACATGGGTGTCGTGATCCGCGGCGACCGGATCATCGCGGCGGGCGTGCAGTTCCCCCTGGCGGACGGCGAAAGCCTGCCGCAAGAGCTGGGTTCACGCCACCGGGCGGCGATCGGCCTGAGCCAGGAAGCGGACGCGCTGGTGCTGATCGTCAGTGAGGAAACGGGCACGATCAGTGTCGCCGAGCGCGGCGAACTGAAACGGGACCTGAGCGCCGATGACCTGAGGCCGATCCTGAGCAAGGGCTTCGGGACCGTGACGATGACGCCCAAGGATGCGGCGGCGGCAACCGTGACCAGTGACGACGAAGAGATCACTGGTGAGTTCGGTAAATAGATAGACACTAGACCATGAAACAGAGCAAGCTCTTGGAAATGCTGGAGACGGTCCTGGTGGTGACGGTGATCACCGCCCTGATCTGGCTCTACGCCGAGGGCGAGACGATCCAGACCCAGTCCAAGAAGATCAAGGTCCGGCTGGTGCCGCCAACGGCGGGTCTGGTGGTTTCCATCCCGGGGCAGCCGGCGACGGAGACAGGCATCGCCTCGGTGACCGTGACCGCGTCGCTTCAGGCGTCCAGGGGTGATTGGCCGAGGATCAACGACTGGCTGCGAGAGAACGAGGTCGATATCGAGGTCCGCACGCCGACCGCTTCAACTGAAGAGCAGACGATCGACGTACGGCAGGAGCTGAACGAATCCCCACTGGCCGACATCAACGCCTTCGTCAAGGAGGTGGATCAGCCCAACCTGTCGGCACGCATCCAGCAACTGCGGCAGGTGCAGATGGGGGTGCTAGCTGAGATAGGCACGCTCGAGCTTTCCGATGAAGAACCCACGTTCAATCCGAGCCGGGTGGTTGTCTCGATGCCCGCTGAGCTGGCCGAGCAGGTACGTGAGCAGAACCTCAAGCTCACCGGCCGGCTGGACCTGCTCGATGAGAGCACGCTGGTCGAAGACACCCAAGAGGTAGCGAATGTGCAGTTGGACCTGCCGACTGAATTGCAAGACCTACCTTTCGTTCGTCCCGAACAAGACCGGATCGACGTGACGTTCGTGGTCCGCAAGCTCACGGAAGAACTCGTGCTGCCGCGCGTCCAGGTCAGGCTGCTGCTGTCAGACGAGATCACCGGGAAGTACGACATCAAGATCGACCCGGAGAGCCAGCGGATCATCAGCGTGTCACTGAGCGGCCCGGCCGAGACGATCCGCCGGATCCAAGAAGACCAGGGGCTGGTACGTGCTTCGATCCGGATCAAGCTGGGGGACCTGACCAGCCAGGACAACCACGCGGCGCAGCTGCTGATCGACGCGCCGGACGGCGTGGAAGCCACAGCCACCGAGTCGGACCTGACGACGATTACCTACAAAGCGATCGAGCTGACCCCACAACCCTGACGGGTCGGCGAGTATCACCCGTAACATGAAACGATAACCAGCGAGCCTCGCCCGCGTTGAGGACGGGTTAGAGCATTGTGATGGTGACGTTCAAAAACAACTCGCAACGGGCAGGGACTTGCATAACCTCTCACAAAGTGTTTGCAAAACCAATTGCGTGATTACCCACCCTAGTGCACTTTGCGTGACTTCTTCCCGTCTTTCCCGCGCAGGCGGGAATCCAGTCTTCTTAGAAAACCAAAGGCGTGGATCCCCGCCCGCGCGGGGATGACAGACAGGGCAGGTAACTAACCACGTAGAACGCCAAAAGCGTGACAACCTTCCCTCGAATGTGGATAGCGCACAGCTAACTAGGTGATCAGAAACCAAGAGACACTCCCGCCATATTATTGTATTTATACTAAATATTATTAATTTTAGCCTGCCCGGTAAAAACAGACGTGTGTGGTTGCTACAATACCCGCACTATGACGACGACCACCCCCACCGATTCCGCTGATGTTTCCACGCTCTGTCATGGCCTCGCCGACCAGGCGCTCCGCGCGGGGCGCAGCTTGTGTTCCGTGCCGGGCAAGGTGCGTGACGAGGCGCTGCGGAAGATCGCGGATCAGCTGCTGGGCTCAGCCGAGAAGCTCAAGCAGGCCAACGCGCTCGACCTGGAAGCGGGCGAAGCGAACGGCCTGAGCGGCGCGATGCTGGACCGGTTGAAGGTCGATGACGCTCGGATCGGCAAGATGGCCGACGCGGTGCGTCAGGTGGCCGATCAGACCGACCCGGTGGGCAAGGTGCAGGAAGGGCGCGTGCTGCCGAATGGGCTGAAGCTCCAGAAGGTGCGTGTGCCGATCGGGGTGGTGCTGATTATTTTTGAGTCCCGGCCGAACGTGACCAGCGACGCGGCGGCGCTGTGCCTAAAGAGCGGCAACGCGGCGATCCTGCGTGGTGGGAAGGAAGCGGTGCACTCTAACCGGGCGATCGCCGAGTGTGTGCAGGCGGGCTTGAAGGAAGCGGGGATCGACGAGCACGCTGTGCAGCTTGTGCCGACGACGGACCGGGCGGCGGTCGGGGAATTACTCAAGATGGTGGGCAAGATCGACATCTGCATCCCGCGCGGCGGGACGAGCCTCATCAAGGCGGTGGTCGAGCAGTCGCACATCCCGGTGATCAAGCACTACGCGGGTAACTGCCACGTGTATGTCGACAGCGACTGCGATCACCAGATGGCGGTCGAGATCTGCATCAACGCCAAGACGCAGCGGACCGGCGTATGCAATGCGGCTGAGACGATCCTGATCCATCGGGACGCGGCTGGTCAAGGTCTGTTGAAGACGATCGGCCAAGCTTTGATCGACGCCGGCACGGAGGTGCGTGGCTGTGATAAGACCTGTGCCATCCTGCCCGAAACTAAGCCGGCGGGCGAAGACGACTGGCACGAAGAGTACCTCGACATGATCGTGGCGATGCGTGTTGTGGACTCACTGGACCAGGCGATCGAGCACATCAATACCTACGGCTCGCAGCATACCGACGCGATCGTGACCAGCCGGGTGGATACCGCCGAGGCGTTCGTCCAGCGGGTCGATACGGCTAATGCGTTCGTCAACTGCTCGACTCGCTTCAGCGACGGCGGGGAGTACGGGCTGGGCGCCGAGATCGGGATCAGTACGGACAAGCTCCATGCACGCGGCCCCATGGGCGCAGACGACCTGACAACCTACAAGTGGATCGCCTACGGCAACGGCCAGACGCGACACTGAACACTCCACCTTTTCCGGAATACAGACATGGACACCATCGAACGCTTCGCTCATCAGACCTACACCGTCCGCAAGAAACTCTTCAACTTCCTGCACACGGGCTTCCACATCTTCGGCCCGGACGACCAGCTGGCGATGTATTGCAGGATGAAGGGCTTCAAGCTCAAGGAAGACATCCGGCTATACACGGACGAATCCATGAGCACCGAGGTACTCACCATCGGGACGGAAAGCATCATCGACTTCTCCGCGGCCTACACCGTGCGTGACGCGATCACCGGCGAGGCGGTCGGGGCGCTGCGGCGCAAGGGGATGAAGTCGCTGCTGCGTGATGAGTGGGAAGTCTTCAACGCCGACGGCAGCCAGTTGGGTAAGATCATCGAGGATTCGACGCTCAAGGCCCTGGCGCGGCGGTTCATCGACCTGCTGGCGCTGTTCATGCCGCAGAAGTACCACGTCGAATGCGGGGATCAGACGATCTGCACGATGCAGCAGAACTTCAACCCGTTCCTGATGAAGCTCGTGGTGGACTTCACGCCGGACACGCAGAACAAGCTGGACCCGAGGCTCGGGCTGGCGGCGGCGGTGCTGCTGTGCGCGATCGAAGGCAAACAACGCTGACCCCTTAGACTGATTCCCCACATGCATAATGACATCCAACTGGTGTGTTTCGATCTCGGCGGTGTGCTGATCCGCTTGTGCAGCGGCTTGGACCACGCCTGCGCATTGGCGGGGGTCGAAGCGGGCATCGCGATTTCAGATGTGGACACGGAAAACCTGTTTAAGCTGATTCGCCGAGAGGAGGTCGGCGGGTTCGACAACGGCGCGTACTATGAAGCTGCGGGGCCGCTGCTGGGGATGTCGGCACAAGACTGTCACGCGATGATGGATGCGTGGCTGTGCAGGGCGTTCCCGGGGATCGATGCGTTGATCGATTCGGTCAATCGGGCCGGGCTCCAGAGCGCGTGTCTGTCGAACACCATCGACAGCCATTGGCGGATCATGAACGACCCGTCGCATCCCAACCGGCTGCCGCTGGCTAAGCTCACATACCGCTTTGCCAGCCACCTGGTCAACGACCGGAAACCCAACAGCACGATCTACGAGCATGTCGAACGAGCGACGGGCCTGCCGCCGGAGGCGATCGTGTTCTTTGACGACACGGCTGAGAACGTCGATGCGGCCAACGCCCGGGGCTGGCACGCGTGCCAGGTCACCGATCCCGAAGACCCGGCGGGGCAGATGACTTCGTACCTGAAACGGCATAACCTCATCTGATGCACGACGCCCCCGACAGCCCATCCGCGAAAACCCCCCACCCGACCGTATCCGGCAAACTGATCCTGCTGGGCACGGCGATCGGCTGCGTGATCCTGTTCTTCGTGGTCTGGCTGTCGATCCGCAGCGTGGAGCACCACCTCGACACGAGCAGGCAAGTCCTTGTCTGGGCCGACCGTGCCGAGTGGGCCGCGCCGATGGCGATCGAGACGACACTGGTCAAGCCCAACGCCGCCAACGCCCAGTACACCTACGACAAGCCGCGCTACCGTGACCCGGGTTTTGAAGTTTCACTGGAAGAGGAGCAGGCCGTACTCGAGCTTGCCAATATCGCTCGGTCGACAAACTTCACTGATCGAGACGTGTGGGATGAGTTATACCAGCTTGAGCGCGAGCAAACGCTCTTTTACAGAGAATACCTTCTCGCCACATGGTATGACCGGCACGGCGATTCCTCTTCGGCCGACGAGCATTATCAGGCCGCCTTTGAAGACGTGCCGAAAGTAATTGTCATCCAATACCTCGATACCGCGGGTGAACCCGTAGCCGGGCTGGACGTCGGCACGATCGAGATCGGCTGTGACCGTGTGGTGGACGAGAAGACGCGTCTGGATCAACGGCTGGTGCTGGTATTCCCGCTGCAGAAGACCGACACGGCCGGTCGGGTATACCTGCCGGTGTATGACACGACCTATCGTCCGGTGAAGCTACCGCAACCCAAAGGCTACGACATCACCTATCAGCAAAGCGAGGGCTGGTTTAATCTGCCATCGCGGGCAGGTTCCCTAGATGCCAAGGTGATCGTGCCATCACAAACTGGAATCGCTCCATGACACCTGCAGTCAGAACCACGTATATCGTTCTATTCGTTGTTTTTCTGGGGCTGTCGTGCCCGCTGTTTACCTGTGCGAGTTGGTGCTTGTATGACGGTACGGTGAAGTACCCCGATCAAAAAGAGCGGTACGATGCATATGTCCAGGTTTATCAGAGTCACACCGATCCGGTGGAAGCGGCCCAGGAATGGGAGGCATTGGCAGTTCAGAAAGGTTGGCCGACGGATATACCTCAGCAGAAAGACGACAAGGACATTCTCACTCAGAAGATTCTCAGCGGCTTCTTTGGGATCATATGTTCGATTTCGGCAATCACCGCGTTTGTCTTTGGCTTCTTGCTCTGGAGAGGTCGCACCCAAAATCCTGCTGCTTAACACTGACACCCGATGACACGATGCTCGGTCACCAGCCCGTCCATGGGGTGGTCGTGGGGCTCATGGGGGAGCGTATCCATTGGACTACGGCCGCGTGATGCTGAAGACGATGTCGCCTTTCTTAATGTCACCATCCTCGAAACCGTCATGCCCGCCATCGTCTTCCAGGTTAAGCCCGAGGCTGTAGACAATGGCTGTATCCCCCTCGATTCTGTAGACGGGTAGTTTGCCGGTGGCGAAGTCGTTGGGCAGTTCATCAAGGTACGCAGGCACGAGTTCGTTGAGGTCTTCGGGGAAACGGCCGTGCTCGGCGTGATAGCCGCCTATAGCGAGGACGACGGGGATGAGGCCCAGTTGCATGTCATAACGAGTCTGGACATTATCCATGCCCACATAAGACACCAAGTCAATCGGTTTAAGTAGCAGATTGGTGGCGACCACTGTCGATACATTACTTGCCTGTAACTGCCGTTGCATCTCTTTTGAGACTTCACGATCAGGATCCAATATGCCTTCGGCCTGTTCAGCCCCTAATCTCAGCTTAGATTCATGGCGAGCAAAGGCGGCTTGCCGATCGCTATACGTTTCAATGCCGCTCGCGGTGATCAGTTCGTCAATACTCTGATTGATCGCGTGCAGGGTAAAGTTTGGATCATAGTCTTCCGCCGTCATCAGCTGAATCGCACGATCATCAAAATATGGTAAGCCGAAAGATCTGCCCAACTCCAATAATTTATCCGTGCGCCCCTTCCATGCATGCTGGACAGCATCGAGCATAAACAAGCGGGCATCGTAATCATGTGTGTCCGCAAATCTAGGCGTAGGCTCAAACTGCTCAAGGGCCGAGATCATCTCCTTGGACAAGTCTGGCGTCAGGTGTTCTGAAGACGCAATCTGGGTAAGAATACGGCTAGTATAATGATCTATCGACAACCCAACTATCCAAGAAATTGCCAGGGGCTGCTTCATTATCAAACGGGCCGACCTGCGTGTCGCCACATAATCCAACCATGCGCCGTCCATATCCCCTTTCCCAAGTTTGTATTGAGCGCGAGCCGTAAGAGCCAACCCGACACCTCGCATCGGCCTAAGCCAAGGAAAGGGCGATGAAATCAACATCTCGTGTCCCCCGTCTTCTGCAAGCATGGGGAAAAAGAACTCAGATTTGGCGGCACCAAGGGCGAGCGAATCAAGAACTTCCTCCTGACTATCAAGCCAGCTCTTTACAAACAGAAACTCCTTTTCATCCCACGGCCGAGAGGTCACAACGGTATACACACTCTCCATATCTACGGGGCCCTGTGCATCCCCAATCGTCGTGAAGTACTCAGGTAGCGATACGAGGGTCCTGTTGTCGATATGCAGCTCAATACCTGCTGATACGAACGCCTTTATCCGATAGCCCGGACTCGGCCAATGGCTTTCCGGCATCGCCTTCATCAGGTCAACCGCAAAGTTGTTCTCGGGCGTAACACCTTCGCTGAGTTTCTGGTTCATGTAGGCCAGGTAGTTGATCGTGCCGTCGGGGTTGACGGGGCCGTCGATGACGGTGGTGTCGGGGCCGATTTCGAGCTTGATCTCGGCGGAGACAGGGACGGCAACTAGGATTAACAGCAGGACGATCGCGAGTGTGCGGCGCATGGGGCCTCCCGGTGAAAGGCAAAAACGGATCAATCCACACATGGTATCACACGCTGGTCGGTCACCAGCCAGTCCATGGGGTGGTCGTGGGGCTCGGCCGGGAATGTGTCGATGAGTTGCCAGTCGTAGCACAGGCCGACGGTGAGGGTGTCGGGGTGGTCGGCGAGGTAGCGGTCGTAGTGGCCGGCGCCGAAGCCGAGGCGGTGGCCGGTGTGGGTGAAGGCGAGGCCGGGCACGAGGGCGACGTCGGGGTGGTGTTCAATGGGCGCGTTGGCCGGCGGGACGGGGATACTGAACTGGCCGGGCGCATCGGGGATCAAGTCATCCAAGTTGTGGATCAGGTGGGCGTGCATGTGGCCGACCTCGTCGAGGCGCGGGACGCAGACATGCTTGCCGGTGTGCAGCAGGTGCCCGATGAGCTTGCGGGTGTCTACCTCACGGCGGGTCGAAACGTAGACAAACACCGACAAGGCATCGCGGAGCGCTTCGAGATGCATGAGGCGCTCGCGGATTACCTCTGAAGCGTCGGCGGCTTCGACCGCGGGCATGGCCTGACGTCGGGCTTTGACTTCCGTGCGGAGTTGATTCTTACTAGGTGGCATGGTCGAGACGGACACGACAAGTCGCATCGCTTCAGGTGGAACATGGACTCATTGACTTGAAAACAGCTGGATCTCTTCCTCGTCGGCGGCGTGTTCGCTGGTGGGATCGATGCGGAGGTAGCCCTTGAGCAGGTGGACGGCGAGGTAGACCAGCGGTGTGTCGATCAAGGCGGCGGTAAACTTGAAGACGTAGCCGGTGGCGATGAAAAGCCACAACTGGGGCCAGATATCTTTGTCGGCATTCACCGGTAGCGCGTGGGCGTAGAAGTGGGTGATGGTGATGACGGCGAACGTATCGATGAACTGGCTGACCATCGTGCTGCCGTTGTTGCGGACCCAGAGCATCTTGCCTTTGGTCAGGCGCTTCCAGAAGTGGAAGATGTAGACGTCGCAGAACTGTGCGGCGAGGTAGGCGATCATGGAGGCGGTGACGGCACCGAAGGCCAGGGCGCGGACCTGGTAGAAGGTCCAGCCGGTTTCGCGGTAGGCGTTGACATCGGGATCGTACTCGGGCATGGCGGGATACCCGCCGGGTGCGTCGTTGGGGACGAAGCCGGGCAGTTCCCCGCCGACCCATAGGATGGCGATGACCCATAGGTTAAGGATCAGGCCGACGAAGACGACGAAGTTGGCGCGTTTTCGGCCATAGAACTCGCTGATGAGGTCGGTGCAGAGGAAGGTGATGGGGTAAGGCAGGACGCCGACGGCGACGGCGAAGATCCAGGCTTCGGAATGGAAGTTGGGGACGCCCCACTGGAAGACGTTCTGCCCGTCGACGTCGCCCCAGCTTGCCAGCACGATGAAGCGGCTGATGCCCAGGATATTGAGCATCGCCAGCGTGCCGAGGAACACCCCGGCGAGGACGAGGAAGACCCGCTCCCGCCGCTGGTGGAGCACGGCGGGGCTGATCGGCGGCAGGTGCTGGCTGGTATTCATGACGTGACGCCCGCCCCGGGGTCGATGATGTTGTCCATCCTAACAGCGTGCCATGGTAGGCCCAGTGACACGGGGCCTCAACATGGGGGCGTGGTGTATGTGGTGACGCAAAAGGACGTTCTTGACGGTATAATTGCAGCCACAGTTCCCCCATGCAGGAAAGGCACTTTGAATGGCGACCAACACGCAGGCACAGCGGATTTACGACGGCGACGGCGACCAGTTGATGACTGATCAGCAGATCCAGGAGCGCCTGATCGTCTTGCCCGGCGGTCTGCCGAGTAAGTCGGTGGATGAGTCGCCGCACATGCGGATCATGTGGGGCCATCACCTGCTGGACGACCTGGCGGCCGGGCGGTACCGGTCGTTTGTCTGTGCGGTGAATGCCGAGGACAACAGCCACGGGATCGTCAGCGAGATCGCCCAGTCGGTGAAGACCAGCCAGTGGACGCCCGAGGCGATCACGGAACATACGCGTAAATTTGCCAACCGTGACACGGTGACGGTGATCAAGTTCGACATGGACACGATCGAGGTGCTGGGCCTGCTCCGGCCGGAGGGTCAGAAGCATCTGACGCTCAAGGACCTGAGCCACGGGATGTCGGTAGCCACGGAGATGGTGCGGCGCAAACCGACACTGCGTCGGCCGGTGGCCTCGGTCAGCTTCCTGGGGGCGCGTGCCAACGCCCTGGTCGACGAGCACGGGCAGGAGCCGAGTTTCGAGACGGTGCTGCGGATCATGTCCGATGCGGGATTCACCGGCGACGTGTACCCGGCACCTTGGATGTGGGAGTCGGCCCCGACCGGGGTGTATGCCCGGTACCCGTTCCCCGACTCGCTGGACGTGATGCGTCAGGGCGGATTCTGAGCCGGGCTTGTTAATCCTGGATAAATTCACGAACCGATACTGGTTTTATGGCCGGCCCCGGCCTAATCTACAACTGAATCGCACCCTATCGTCGTGAGATAACCCCGTGCCCAAGAGCCTGAAACAGATTGCCCAGGAGACCGGATACGCCATCGATGCGTTCCTGTTCGTACAGCGCGGGCTGGACTTCACGGTCAAACGGATCCACGGTGAGGAGCCGGCCCGTGTGATCGCCGATGAATACGACGATCCTGCCAAGACCAGCCGGCACGTCTCCGGCCAACAGCTGTGCCTGGGCCTGCGCGACTTCGCCAAGCGGGAATACGGCCTGCTGGCTCGGAGCGTCCTGGCGCGATGGCGCATCCACCGCAGCGAGGACTTCGGGCGGATCGTCTTCGCGATGGTCGAAGGCGGGATGATGCACAAGACCGCAGACGACACGATCGACGACTTCGTGGACGTATTCAACTTCGACGAGGCCTTTTGCGAGCGTCTGCTGCTGGGTGGGAATGCGTAAGCCTTGGTGCGGATATCCGGGAATACGTCACATTGCTGCCGGAATCACCCTATCGCGGGGTGAAAGCTCTCACCGATGCGGGGCACGGTGTTTGACTTAGCGTGCGTATTTAGATCAACGATCGCAAAGTCATAGCTCGCCCGCAACGCAGGCGCGGCGGACCACCGGCGGTTACCCAACAATCAATCACATAAGGACCTGCTTCCGGCTCGGTTCAGCATGACGCTGACACCCCCACTAGACTATAATATTTAGTATAAATACATTATTGTGCGTGGAGGCTGATCGCCCGTTGGCCATTGACGCTTGTACCTGTCAGCGATCCCAAACTTACCCATCACCCCCTACCTCGAGCTGACCGTCTGTCTGGAAGGTGGGCAA
The DNA here is from genome assembly GCA_965230275.1 of Phycisphaeraceae bacterium. Lineage (GTDB taxonomy): Bacteria > Planctomycetota > Phycisphaerae > Phycisphaerales > Phycisphaeraceae > JAJRRS01. The sequence goes on from CBDDKO010000001.1 coordinate 39,877, forward strand.
GTCGGCCTCTATCTTGCACAAAAAGCAATCTTAAGTCCCATAACCGGCCGACAATGATCGGTAGGTTGGGATGCGCGCGGGCATCGGCGCATGATGGGATTGCGAAAGGACCCCGGATGACTGAGCAGAACAAACCGCTTTGGATGGAACGCTGGTTTCAATTGCTGCTGGCCTCGCTGTTGTGCGTGGCGGTGGCGTCGCTGCTGGTGCCCTGGATCCTGGGGCTGATCTATGCGCTGCGGTCGGTGTTGCTGCCGTTGGTCGTGGCGCTGGGGCTGGCGTACATTTTCAACCCGATCGTGACGTGGCTGCACCGCCGGCTGAAGCTGCCGCGTTGGGCGGGGACGGGGGCGGTGCTGATCGGCGCGGGCTGGGTGATACTGATCCTGAGCCTGCTGATCCTGCCGCCGTTGATCAGCCAGGGGACGGAGCTGATCCAGAACGCCAAGACGTACCCGGATCGCCTCAGCGCCTTGCTGCAGGAGCAGAGCGAGGCGGTTGAGGACCCCGATGAGCAGATTGACCTAGACGAAAAGGTTGTCATAGACGAACCGGAAGGCGACATTGCCGAAACCGAAGCAGATGAGGCGGTGGTTGAATCTGCGGGCGGTGAAGCGGTCGGCGGCAGTGGGATCGCTGATCAAGGCAAGCGGGCTTACGACAGGATCCGGGCGGTGATCGAAGAGGCGTTGGGCCAGGAGCGGGCGACCGAGGTGCTGGCGTCGGCGTCGGCACGGCTCGGTGAGCTGGACTGGGGGCAGGTGACACAGTTCACTTTAACATCGTTGGATGTGGGTGTGGGCGTGGTAGGCTCGGCGATCAGTCTGACCAGCTACCTGGTGTTGTCGGCTGTGATCGCGGTGTTCTGCTTCTTCTTCTTCAGTTGGAAGCTGGACAAGCTGATCGCTTGGTTCATCCCGTTCATCCCGGCGAGCTACCGCAACGAAGTGTTGGGCGTGATGGTGCAGATGGATAAATCGGTGGCGGCGTTTATCCGCGGGCGACTGGTCCAGGCGTCGGTAATGGCATTTATCCTGAGTTTTGGCTGGTGGCTGGCAGGTGTGCCGAGTTGGCTGCTGCTGGGCGTGTTGTCGGGGATGCTGAACCTCGTGCCGTTCGCGGCGGTGGTGGGCTTCATCGTGGCACTGGTGCTGGCGGTGATCGACGCGATGGCGGGCGGCAGCTTCACGATCTGGGTGCTTGTCTGGCCGACGGCTGTCTATGTGATCGCGCAGCTGCTGGACGGGTGGGTCGTCGAGCCGATCGTGCAGGGCAAGGCGACGGACCTGGACCCGGTGTCGGTGCTGGTGGCTGTGATGGTCGGCGGGGCGCTGGCGGGCCTGCTGGGGATGCTGATCGCGATCCCGTCGGCGGCGTGCATTAAGATCCTGTCGCGTGAGGTGATCCTGCCGAGGCTGCGGACGCTCGCGGCGGGGGAAGCCGAGGGGGTGGAGTCGTCCTGAGCGAAAAACCTTCCGGAGAAAGAAAATCCTTCCCCTACCGCCCCGCCGGGCGTATAATGATCGGCGTTAGTACGGGGACCGATACGACAACTTCAGTGAAAGGGCCGATGATGCAGCGCCTGCCGATCGTTTTAACGTGTGTGGCTGTGATGTGTGTGGTAACCGATGCGCGGGCACAGAGCCTGCAGGAGCGTATCCGCATAGTCCGGGAGCAACAGAACAATCGAACGGTTGAGCGGGATCAGGCCGAAGAGGTGGAGTCGCTGCAGATCCCGCGCAAGATGGGCAAGATCATCGATGAGGTGTTCTTTGATGAGACGCCTGCGGAGGACGTGTTCAATTGGTGGTCGCAGGTGACAGGTGTCCCGCTGGTGATCGACTTCTCGGGGATGGAGCTTGACGGCGTCGACCGGGAGCAAGGGATCACACTGAACCTGCAGACGGTACCGGCGAAAGTGCTGCTCAAGGCCATCATGCGGCAGGCCTCGCCGGAAGGCGTTGACCTGATCTACGAAGTCACGCCGTGGTACGTGCAGGTGATGACCAAGCGACAAGCCAACCGCGATACGGTCGTGCGTGTCTACGACATCGCGGACATGACGATGACGATCCCGAACTTCACCGATGCACCAAGCATGGACCTGAACGAGGCGCTGAGCAATACCGGCAGCGGCGGATCGGGCTCCGGCAGTGGCGGCGGCGGTTCATCAAGCGGCCTGTTTTCCAACGACGATGAGTCCGACGAGAAGGACAGCAAGACCAAGCAGGAGCGCGGCGAGGAGTTGGCTGACCTGATTATGAAGACCATCGAGCCAACGATCTGGGAGGTCAACGGCGGCACGGTCGGGTCGGCCCGCTACTACGACGGCAAGTTGATCGTCAACGCCCCGATGTACGTGCATCGCCAGATCGGGATCCCGGTGGTCACGGCCTACGAGCCCGGCTCCTCCGGCGGCTACAAGTCCCCCGCCGGCGGCACGGATGGTACAAAAGCCAGCGAACCGTTCGGCACGCAGGCAGATTAGACCTGATTCAGCTTTGGGTCAGGAATCGGCGGTCTCGGCATCCGATTGATCGGCGTCCAACTGATCGGCGTCTTCGGTATCGCCGCCGGGCATGCGCTGGACGATGGCGTCGTAGATCTGCCGGGTGGGCTCGCGTTCGAACTTCCAGTCATCCAGCGTAATGCGGCCCGCCTGGCCGTCGTGCTGGTAGTGGACGATGGCGATGCCTTTGCTGTCCCAGCGTGACTTGTCGATCGAGGTGATCGAGGCGAAGTCGGTCTCCTTGCCGTTTTTGGCGCGCAGGCCGTTCTCGTCTGCTTCGACCCATCGGCCCATCCCCATCAAGAAGGTGGCCATAAAGTAAAGCCCGATCGGGCAGGTGATCCCCGCCAGGAGCTTCTGGGTGAAGATGTCCTTGTCCTTCTTCTCATCGGGCTTGGTGGTGGGCCAGCCCTTCTCGGCGGCGAACGCTTCCCAGGCTCGGCCTGCCTCGTTCGGGTTGGTGTGCTCCTGATTAATGCGCGTGTATTCCTGATACTGCTGCTGCTGCAACGGGTACTTGACCGTCCCGTCGTAGAGGAACCAGCCGCTGAACGCGAGGGCGAAGACGCCGATCAATCCGGGCCGCCAGATATAACCCTTGCTGATATTTGCTCGTACCGCCATGTAAGCTCCACCCGGTGTGTCCGGTCAGTTAGTTATCCATACTATCGGCTAAAAATCGATCTGATCCAAAGCGCGTCGCCACCAATGGGACGCCATGACGCGGGCCAGGGGCCGTTTCATCATTTCGGTGAATCCGCCCTGGTCCACACGCCGTCGGGGGATACGCGGTAGCTGCTCCGACTCGGACAGCGCCCAGTTCAAGAACGCGTTGGTCTCCGCGATCATGTGCTGACGATCAAATCGATCGGGATCAATATTTCGGTCCGATCCACGCCAATACAAGACTAATTCCTCCAGATGGCTGTCCTAGCTCGGATGATTATATACCAAAGATCCGGCGGTTCCGGGTCTTAATAAGTATTTCGGCAATCGAGCATGTAACAACGATTAATCGCCCCAGATGCCCCGTTCGGCGTCGCGAGCCTGACTTTCCACGGCCTGGAAGTGAGCCAAGTGCCTGTGGTTCCACCGGTCATCGGCCCGGGCGTATCCCGCCAGGATCAGGGCTTCATTGAGCATCTGTCCATCGGATAACTCCACAAACGCCAGCAGCCGGCCGTAGTTGCCCCGAAGCCGGTGCTCTTCCAGGATGAGCCGGACACGCTCGCCCTCGGCCAGGGAGCGGGCTAAAGCGGTGGCCTCCTCGGCGAAAGCCTCAGCGGGTTTGGGCGGATCACGACGGGCCAACTCGGGTGTGTCCACGCCCCATAACCGGATACGTGTCGTGTCTTCCGAGCCGTCGGGTGCGTCGATGACGAGTGTGTCGCCGTCCACTACACGCACGACCGTGAACCATTGTCCGTTGTAGCGTTCGATGTCGTCGCCCGTCTCCAGCAGCAGGCCCGAGCGGTCGGCCAGGATCAGCAGCACCGCGATCACCAGCGTCAGCAGCGTGTAAGACCAGCGGCGCTGGCTTCGCTTGCGCAGGAAGCGGTCGAACGGGATGCGGGTGGGCTTGGGCATGTAGGATTGATGATTTGTGATTTATGATTGATGATTGAAGACGTCTCAGGGGTGTCAGGCCTTCCCAGCCACGAGCCACTAGCCACCAGCCACCTGCAACCGCATGTAGCGCACACCGCCGGCGATCAGCAGGACGGTGACCGCCAATGCCAAGTTGGTCCAGCGCCAGGCCTTGGCCTCTTCGCCCGACATCGTTTCGACCTGGAACGCCCAGAGCAGTGCAAACAACGCGGTGGCCACCAGGACCTTGACCGACAGCACCGCCAGGATCGCGTGGTTGTCCTGATATGCCTGGCCGAACGTCACCCATTGAAAGACGCCGCTGACGACAAGCCCCATCACGCTCGCAACGAGCAGCCAGCGGTAACGTTTCTCGATCGTGTTGATGACTTTGTCGACGGCCTCGCTACGGTCGAGTGTGCGGAGCGGGGTCGCGCTGATGACGAACAGGATCAGCCCGCCGATGATCACGGCAGCCGATGCGAGGTGCAGCCAGCGCATGATTAAGAAGAAAGATGCCTGGATCATCCTGCTAGGGTAGCGGTATCCGGCGTGGGATCAATGTGCTGTCGGTTGTGATGTGATCAGAGATTTAAGCCACGACGTCCAGGAGGTTGCCGTTGACGGGGACGGCCTGGCCGTGGAGGTAGCCTTGCAGGGCCCCGGGCTCTGACGCGGGGGCGATGTCGGCGGGGATGGTGACGATATCGGTCAGGGGCAGCGGAGCGAGGAAGACCTCGGGCGAGTGAGCCGGTTCGGTGATGGGGTGATCCTGCTGAGGTCGGGGGGCGATGTGTTCGGGGCGCTGCGTGTGTGTGATCCGCTGATACGCCTCGCTGGGCTCGAAGCGGTCACGGCAGAGATGATGGTGGATATGGCAGTGGTCCTGCTGCGGGTGGTCCGGGCGGGTGAAGCGCTCGATGCCGAACTGCTCGTGCCGGATGGACCAGACGGCGAGGTTTTCATGTGATTCGATCCGCATGCCCAACAGGCTGCGAATGCCAAACCGGGGCCGGCACAATGCTATTAATACACCTAATTCAATATTTTTAATGGATTTATAGTCCGTTTCCGGGGGCAACAACCTGTCCGGTTGTGCGGCTTGATGCCCCACGTCCCCAGCGATGTTGCCCGTGACGTGCGATGGTCTACGATGGCCGGATGCGTGTTGATGATTTGGACTATCACCTGCCGACCGATCAGATCGCCACGACCCCGGCCGAGCCTCGGGACAGCGCCAGGCTGCTCGTGGCGGACCGGGAGACCGGCAAGCTCAGTCACCACAGCGTCAGCGATCTGCCGGGGCTGGGCGTGCTGAAGGCCGGGGACCTGATGGTGTTCAACCGCAGCCGAGTGCTGCCCGCCTATTACAACGCCACGCGCTCCCAGACCGGCGGCAAGCTCAAGGGCCTGTACCTGGGGCAGGACGAGCAGGGCCGCTGGCGTACGATGATCGAGTCGCGCGGCACGCTGACCGAGGGCGAACGGATCACGCTGGATGACCACAGCCACCTGACGCTCATCCACCACGAAGGCGGCGGTGAATGGACCGCGCAATACGACGGGCCCAGCGACACGCTGACACTGCTATCGCAAATCGGTGCCGCCCCCCTGCCGCCTTACATCCGCAAGGCACGCAAGGCCATGCAACTACCCGAAGTCAACGGCAACGACATGAGCCGATACAACACGGTCTACGCCCAGGAGGCGGGATCAGTGGCGGCACCCACTGCGGGCCTACACTTCACACCAGAGTTGTTGAATGTGCTGGAACAAGCCGGTGTGGGTCGGGCGGAGGTCACGCTGCACGTCGGGCTGGGCACGTTCGCCCCGATCCGTTGTGAGCATGTGGACGAGCACCCGATCCATACCGAAGCGATCTGTGTCCCGCCTGAGACAATCGAGGCGCTACGTGCTGCAAGCGAGGCGGGCCGGTGCATCACACCGGTGGGGACGACGAGTGTGCGTGCGATCGAGAGCCTGCCCGGGGATCTGGGGCCGGTCGCGTCGGGGGGTTACAGCACGGACACCGACCTGTTCATCACGCCGGACAACGGTTTTCGTTTCCGCTTCGCGGACCACCTGATGACCAACTTTCACCTGCCCAGGTCCACACTCCTGGCTCTGGTCGCGGCGATGCCGGGCGTGGGGATCGACCGGCTGCTTGGCTGGTACCGCGTGGCGATCAACGAGGGCTACCGATTCTATTCTTACGGCGACGCGATGCTGATCGTCTGACCCCCCCCCACCCGCCACCGGAAGTGATGTCCCTGAAAGTTTGGCCACGGAAGAATGTCCACCGGAGACTGACACACAAAGTGCAAAGGCCGTAGAATCCCGTCATGCCGTTAGACCAGATCGATTACGAACCGAAGCGTGAGCGAACCCGTGTGGAAGAAGTGCGGATGAGCTTCGGGGATCACATCGAAGACCTGCGTCACCGGCTGATCATGGCGCTGCTGGGGCCGTTGATCACGGGCATCCTGGGATTGGTGTACGGCCGGGAAATCGTCGGCTGGCTGGTCAAGCCGTTGGCGCAGGTGCTGCAGTACTTCGGGCTGCCGCCGCAGACGTATAACCTGGCGGTGACGACGGGGTTCGCGGTGTATATGAAGGTCGGCCTGATCGTGGGGCTGGTGATCGCCTCGCCCTGGGTTGTGTACCAGATATGGAAGTTTATTGAGAGCGGGCTGTACGAGCACGAGAAACGCGCGGCGTATTGGGTCGCGCCCTTTAGTGCGATCATGTCGGTGCTGGGCGTGTTGTTCTTGTACTACGTGCTGCTGCCGATCTCGCTGGCGTTCTTGATCTTCTTCACGACCGGATTCCCGGCCCCGGACGCTTCGGGACCGCCCGAAGGCGGAATCATCGGCTGGGTGTTGGGGGCATACGGTGATCCACACACGCCGACGCCTGGAGAGTTGGCACTCGACCCGGGCGATGACCCGCAGGCGGCAGCAACGACGTTCCCGATCCTGGAAAGCGACCCGGCCAATCCGGCAAACGGCCAGGCCTGGATCAAGCAGCCGGAGGGCCAGTTGCGTGTGCACATCAACGGCCGGACGCTGACGTACATCCCGCTGGTCGGCCAATCGATGCTGGCACCAATGATCGAGATCGGGCAGTACATCAGCTTCGTGACGATGCTGGCGCTGGCGGTCGTGGTGTCGTTTCAGCTGCCGGTGATCATGATGGTGCTGGGCTGGACGAGGCTGATCGAGCCGGGATGGTTGAGCAAGTACCGGCGGTACTGCGTGTTCGTCTGCTTCATACTCGGGGCGATGCTGACGCCGGCGGACCCGGTGAGCATGGTCGTGCTGGCGTTGCCGCTGTGGGGGCTCTACGAGTTGGGCCTGGTGGTCATGAAGCTGGCGTACGGCAAGCCGAAGGAATCATAGTCCCGACCACGGGTGGGCCGGGGCACGCCCTGGGTAAGTGCGTTAGAATCCGCGTCATGCTGCCGCCACTGAAACACAGACTGGTCATCGGGATCGTCCTCGTCGCGGGGGCGTTGTGCTGGCTGTTGGCGCGTGGCGCGTTGATGCCGGCGGACGGCTCGATGGGCGTGAGCCTGCTGGACGCGCGGGCGGGATTGGTGCCGGGGCTGTTTATCCTGATCCTGGCGGGCCTGCCGGCCATCATCGCCGGTCTGATCGCAGCATCGACGGGGAACCCGTTGGCGGGCGCGTTCACGATCAGTTTCTCGCTCCTGCCGCTGGCCGCAATGGGTGGATCGATCGAAGGCTGGCTACGCCGGGCGGAACTGCCGGGTGGATACAAATCACTAGCGTTCGAGGCGGTGATCTGGCTGGTACTCTGGGCCGGGGTCTTGGTCATGGTGGACCTGCTGCGGGTACGTGTCCGGCCGACCATGAACGTGATCGCGGTGAAGCATCATCAAGGCGCCAAGATGAAGCTGGGGCTCCCGGGCGGCATGCCGATCGTTGCCGGTCTTTTGACCGCCGCGGCGGGTGCGTTCCTGAGCAACATACTGATCCGCTCCAGCGATGCGGGCCAAGTGAACTGCAGCCTGATCCTCGGTTTCGGGACCGCTGCGCTGATTGCCCAGATGAGTGTGCCGCAGCGGAATCCGCTGCTCATCCTGCTCAGCCCGATGCTCTGTGCGGCTGCGGCGTACCTGTATATCGGTTCGGCGTACACGGTGACGGACGATCTGGTGAGCGACCTGTACTCACGGGGCATACTGAACCTCGCCCTGGCGCTACCTATTCATTATGCCTCAGCCGGGGTTGCTGGCTGTGCGCTGGGGGTCGGGCTTGCCCAGACGCTGGACCATGTCCGGCATAGCACGACGATCACTGCTTCGTGAGAGAACCTAACGTCCGATCTTCTTTGTTAACGATCCGTTCACATACCTCGGCTATACCACTGCCATGAAAACGATCACACCTGCTTGCCTCGCGTTACTCACAATCCTGTCTGTCACGGTTTCGCCCCTCTGGGCCCAGGCCACCGGCAGCGCCATCTTCATCCATCCTGACGGGGCATCGGCCAGCACCTGGGCGGCGGCGCGGGCCCTGTGGGTCGGGCCGGACAGCGACCTGCAGTGGGACTTGCTGCCACACATCGCGGTCTACCGGGGCCACATGAGCGACAACCTCACCGCCTCGAGCAACGGCGGTGCCACCGCCCACGCCACGGGTGTCCGGCCACGCTACTACGCCTTCGGCCGGATCGATCAGGGCGAGGACGCGCCCCGCATTACCAACGCCGATGGCCGATATCGCTCGGTCGCCATCGAAGCGATCGACGCGGGCCTGAACGTCGGTGTGGTCCAGTCCGGCACGGCTGTCGAGCCCGGTACCGCCATCTTCCTGACCGATGCGCCCAGACGAAAAGACCACGACGCGATCTCGCTGGGGATCCTTAACAGCGACGCCAAGGTCATCTTCGGCGGCGGCGAACGGCACTTCCTGCCCAGGGGTGTGCAAGGTGTACACGGCGTCGGGGCGCGCGAAGACGGCAAAGACCTGATCGAACTCGCCCAGCAGCGCGGCTACGCCGTGATCTACACACGCGAAGAGCTGCTCGCCCTGCCGTCGGATACTGAGAAGGTACTGGGCCTGTTCGCCGACTTCCACACGTTTAACGCCATACCCGAAGAAGACCTGGCCGCACAGAATCTACCGATGTACGAGCCGGAGGCCCCGACGGTGGCGGAGATGACTGACGTGGCGTTGCGCGTCTTATCCCACGGAGACAAGCGGTTCCTTCTCGTGATCGAAGAAGAGGGCCCTGACAACTTCGGCAACAACAACAACGCCTCGGGCATGCTCGAAGCGCTAAGGCGCTCCGACGAAGCGATCGGTGTGGCGCGGCGCTTCGTCGCCCAGCACCCGGACACGCTGGTGATCACCTGTGCCGACTCGGACGCCGGCGGCGCTCGCCTGCAGGGCATCCGTGTCAAGACCGACGGCACATACAACGACAAGCTGCCCGAGCGTGACCGCAGCGGCTCGATGATGGACGGTGTGGAGGGCACGGGCGGGCGGCCCTTCCTGGCTCAGCCGGACAACTACGGCCGGCGTCTGCCTTTTAAGATCGTGTGGGCGGCGACGGACGACCTGTCGGGCGGGGTGCTGGTCCGGGCCGAGGGATTCAACGCCGAGCTGGTCCGCGGCAGCATGGACAACACGGACGTGCCGGAGCTGATCCGCCGGACGCTGTTTGGCCCACCCGATAGCGGGAGCGCCACCGCCGCCAGCGGGCACGGCCAGCGTTAACGGCGTCTTGATCTGCCTGTGAAGCGCCCTACCGGGGCGATGTATCGAGCACATATAAGCCGAGCGATGAATCCGTTATCATGCACGGTCTGCCATGACCGAGCTGCTTCACAAACTACAGCGTCTGATCCCGCGCACGCCGCGGAGCATTATGCTCGCGCCGCTGGTCGGGCTGGTGGCGGGGCTGGGGGCGATTGCGTTTCACCTGCTGTGCCTGCTGATTACGCATGTGAATCTGGAATGGGCCGCGGGGTATCACCAAGGCGGGCCGGCGAACGAGAAGGAGTTCGAGGATGTGTTCGGCGGGGCGATCGGTCATACGGACCTGCGGCCGTGGCTGCTGGTGGTGGTGCCGCTCGTCGGGGGTCTGATCAGCGGGTGGATAGTGTGGAAGTTCGCGCCGGAAGCCGAGGGCCACGGGACGGACGCAGCGATCGATGCGTATCACAACAAGGGCGGCGTGGTGCGTGGTCGGGTGCCGATCGTGAAGATGCTGTCCAGCGCGATCACGCTGGGGACCGGCGGCTCGGGCGGCCGAGAGGGCCCGATTGCGCAGATCGGTGCCGGGTTCGGTTCGTTCCTGGCGACGAAGCTGAAGCTGCCGGACTCGGAGCGGCGTGTGCTGATGGCGGCGGGCCTTGGCGCGGGGATCGGCGCGATCTTCCACGCGCCGCTGGCCGGGGCGATGTTCGCGGTCGAGGTGCTTTACCGTGACCCGGACTTCGAGGCCGAGGCGCTCATCCCTGCGTTCATCTCGACGTCGATCGCGTACTGCGTGTTCTGTGTGGCGTTTGGATTCGAGCCGCTGTTTGTTGTCGAGGTGATCCGGTTCGATCAGCCGTCGCTGCTGCTGCCGTTGACCGTGCTGGCCGGGGTGATGGTGGTGGTGTCGTGGGGGTATATCAAGTGCTTCTACGGCGTCACGTCGCTATTCAAGAAGATGAAGGTCCCGAAGATGCTGAAGCCGGCAATCGGCGCGGGGGCGACGGGGCTGTTCGCGGTGACGCTGTTCTACCTCTTCAAGAACTCGGGCTACGACTACGTGGCGCATGAGAGCCTGAGCGTGCTGTCTTTCGGTTATGGATTCCTACAGCACGTACTGAGCGAGCCGACCCAGATGACGGTGCTGCTGCTGCTGGCTGTGGGGCTTGGCAAGATCCTGACGACGTCGCTGACGATCGGGTCAGGCGGATCGGGTGGCGTGTTCGGGCCGAGCATGGTGATCGGCGGGGCGCTGGGCGCGGTGGTGGGCCTGCTGTGTCACGATCTGATGCCCGGGATTGTTGCCAAGGAGCAGATACCGATCTTTGCGATCCTGGGGATGGCGAGTTTCTTCGCGGCGGCGGCCTGCACGCCGGTGAGCACGCTGATCATGGTCTCGGAGATGACGGGCAGCTATACGCTCCTGCTACCTTCGATGTGGGTCTGCGCCCTGGCATACCTGATCAACCGCCGCTATACGATCTACAAGGAGCAGGTCGCCAACCGGCTGGAATCCCCGGCGCACCGCGGCGACTTCATCGTGGACATCCTCCAGGGCCTGAGCGTGCGGGATGCCCTGCATGAGGCGGCGCGTGAGTTTGTGAATGTGCCGCTCGGGATGCCGCTGAGCGATATGGCCCACCTGATCCCGATGACGCGGCAGTCATCGTTCCCGGTCGTTGATAAGGATGGCGTGTATTACGGGTTGTTCGGGCTCAACGACATCCGACAGTTTCTATATGAATCGGACGCAGACAGCCTGGCGGTCGCGCAAGACCTGGCGATGCCGGGCGTGAAGCCGTTAACACTACAGATGGACCTGTCCAGCGCGATCGGGCGTTTCGTGTTCGAGTCATATGAAGAGTTGCCGGTGGTGGATGCGGACGAGCCGGGCGAGGTGCTCGGGCTGCTGAGGCGGCAAGACTTGCTGGCGACGTACAATGCACGCCTGCTGGAAGAAAAGGCCTGACCCCCGGAAGTACCCCCGGAAGTGCCCCCGGAAGTGCCCCCGGAAGTTATCTCCGGGTATACCTGTCATCAACAAACGAATCGTTTCCCTATCTACCATGGGCGAAGACACCCGCCGACTTTTATTCCGACACCGCCAGCGGCTGCACGGCAACCGCGCGTTCGCGGCTGTGTTCGATGCACAGTTGCGTAAGAACATGGGCCCGATTGTCGTATGCGGACGGCCGAACGAGTTTAACTACAACAGGCTTGGGCTCAGTGTACCGCGGCGAGTCGGGATAGCGGTTGCGCGAGCGGGGATCAAGCGTCGACTACGAGAGGCGTTTCGGTTGGGCCAGCACGACGGGCCGACGGGGTACGATCTGGTGATCGTGGTCAGGCCGCATGAGAAACTTAGCGTGGCCGAGTACCGGAAGCTGATCTACGATGCACTGGGCCGCATCCACAGCCTCGCGGAGAAACGCGGCGGGCAGAACGGACAGAACGGGCGTACACCATGACCAGATGGATCAGCCAGATACTTAGCCGAGCGTTGATCGGGATGGTGTATGTCTACCGCGGGACGCTCGGGCACTTCATGGGCGGGCACTGCCGGTTCGAGCCGTCGTGCAGCCAGTACATGATCGACGCGGTGAAGAAGTACGGCCCGATCAAGGGGGCGTGGCGCGGGATCAAGCGGATCGCCCGGTGTCACCCGTTCGGGGGTTCAGGCCACGACCCGGCTTAGCCGACATACATATGGAAGACGGAACCGATCCTTTGACAACCGCCCTGCCCTGCTCGACCATTCTGATATGAAACTGCTGAAAGACATCCAGGACCAGGTGCACCGGCTGCTGACCGAGCCGCTGGAGGAATTGTCACGCGGCAGGCGGTCGCTGCGTTACATGCTGGACTTTGGGCGGTACTGTGCACAGGAATTGAAGGCGGACCGGGCGGGTGAGATGGCGGCGGCGTTGACGTATCACACGCTGTTCAGCCTGCTGCCGACGATCGTGCTGATGCTGGTGATCCTGCAAACGTTTGTCGGCGAGGCGGACCGCGAGCGTGTAAAGACGGAAGTCGTGGAGTTTGCGCTACAGGGCATCCTCCCGGAAGAGAAGAATAAGTCGGACGTCACACTGGAAGTTGATGATTCTGTGGCCCCGCCGGTCGAGGGTGGTACGTCGCTTGATGAGAACGGCACATCTTTAGAGGTCACTGTCGGGGACACGCCCGAAGAGAAAGAGAAGACGGTCGAAGAAATCCGTGCCAACCTCACCGGGCACATCCAGGACTGGATTGGCAAGCTCGAACAGATCAACTTCGCCAGCATCGGGATCGTCGGCGTATTGGTGTTTATCTATGGCGCCACCAAGCTGTTGACCACGATCGAGCATAGTTTTAATCGTATTTTTGATGCGCCGTACAGCCGACCGCTGTATGTGAGACTGCCGTTGTATTACACCGCGATCACGTTTGCGCCACTGCTGTTGCTGGCTGGTCAGTATGCGCAGAAGCAGATCATCAGCTTCATCGAAGAACGTGCACAGGCGACGGGCATCTCGACGACCTGGCTCGGTGAGCTGACCGCGCTGCTTACGCCCTTCGCGACGACGTGGTTGCTGTTGCTGCTGCTGTACCGGTTCCTGCCGAACACGAAGGTCAGCATGCGGGCATCAGCGATCGGCGCCTTCGTCGCGGCGGTCGGCTGGATCGCCAGCATCGAGTTCTTCAAGATCTACACCGCCAACCTGGGCACAGCCAACATCTACGGCGCGCTGGCGCTGGTGCCGCTGTTCCTGTTCTGGTTGTGGGCGACGTGGCTGATCGTGCTGTTTGGGGTCGAGGTGACGTACACGATCCAGGCGATGAAGGGCAGGCGGTTCAAGAGCCTGCGGTCGGCGGAGGATCGGGACGTGCTGTTCGATCCGCGCTGGATGATCCCCTTTGCCGCAATGATCGGGCGATCGTTTAATGAAGGCAAGCCGATCCGCATGAACGAGTTGCAGAGTGCGACCGGCCTGCCCAACCGCGCGGTCGCCAACCTGATCGACCTGCTCACCCGCGCCAACGTCATCCACCACATCGAGCACGGCGAACCGGGCGTCCCGGCCTACACCCTGGCGCGTCCGCCGGAGCGGATCGGGATCGATGAACTGTTGGACCTGAGTGAAAAAGCCGCGATGCGCGACCGCGATCGCGCCAAACTCACCGGCACCAGCATCGTCGCCCAACTGCATGCCGCACAACTCAGCGCCGCGAAAAACACGACGCTGGCGGATGTGATTGATTAAATGGTGGTTGGTAGTTGGTGGCTAGTGGTTGGGAATTGGGGGCAGGGATTGGGAGTTGGTGATAGGCAACTGTTGACTGGTGACTGGTGATCGACGATCGATTCAGCAGCCTTGTGCTAGGCAGTGGCCAAAGAGAATGTATTTATACTAAATATTATGTTGTTGGCTGTGTGCCGGCATGATGTGGATTTAGGCGGGATGCTTGATCGGTGATTGATGCGTCGAAACGGTGGGTGGCTGGTGGGCCGCGCCTGCGTTGCGGGCGGGCTAGGGCCTTGATCCTGATCCCCGAGCTCTGATGCCAATCCCCTACCTGTAGCGCTGCGCGATGGGCATTCTTCGGCCGAAGCCGAAGGCTCGGCCGGTGATCTTCAGGCCGGGGGCGGCTTGCTTGCGTTTGTATTCGTTCAGGTCGATCAGGCGGACCATGCGCATGACGACCTCTTCGTCGATGCCGGTCTCTTTGATGATCTGCAGAGCGGATTGCTCCTGCTCGACGAAGCGTTCGATGATCTCGTCGAGGACTTCGTACTCAGGGAGGGAGTCCTGGTCGGTCTGGTCTTCGCGCAATTCAGCGCTGGGGGGTTTGGTGATCGAGTCGATGGGGATGACGGGCTTGCCGTAGGCTTGCAGGAGCGGTGAGCCGAGGTCGTCGTTGATCCACCGGGCGAGGTCGTAGACCAACGTTTTGGGGACATCAGAAAGCACAGCCAGCCCCCCAGCCATGTCGCCATAGAGCGTGCAGTAGCCGACGGCCAGCTCGCTCTTGTTGCCGGTGGTGACGAGCATGGAGCCGAACTTGTTGCTGATCGCCATGAGCAGGACGCCGCGCGAGCGGGCCTGGATGTTCTCCTCAGCGACGCCTGGGTCGGTCCCCGCAAACACATCAGCAAGCATCTGCTCGAAGGCCTTGTGGGCGGGCTCGATGGCGATGGTATCGAAGGCGATATCCAGGTTGCGTGCGAGCAGTTCGGCATCGGAGACGGAGCCGTCGGACGAGTACCGGCTGGGCATGGTGACGCCACGTACGTTCTCCTTACCCAGCGCCGCGACGGCGAGGGCGCAGGACACGGCCGAATCGATCCCGCCGGAGAGCCCGAGCACGACCGACTTGAAGCCGCACTTCCGGCAGTAGTCGCGCAGGCCCAGCACAAGCGCGTGGTAAGCAGACCCGATGCCGGTGTGCAGGCGTTCGATCCGTGCGGGCTTGGATTTGTCCGCCCCATCGCCGTGGCCCTTCACGGGCACGTCTACGATCAACAGGTCTTCTTCAAAGTCCTTGGCCTGGCCGATCACCTCGCCGTCGGCATCCACCACGCAGGACCCGCCGTCGAAGACGAGTTCGTCGTTGCCGCCGACCTGGTTGCAGTAGAGCACGGGCAGGCCGTGGCGTTTGGCGGCGCTGCGGATCAGGTCCATGCGGTGTGCCTGTTTGCCGATCGTGAATGGCGAGGCGGAGCAGTTGATGAACAGGTCCGCCCCGCGCTTGGCAAGCTCGTTGATCGGGTTGTCGTGGTAGAGCTGGCGGGTGACGACGTGGCGATCGTTCCAAAGGTCCTCGCAGATGCTGATACCGAGCTGCAGATCGCCCAGGGGCGTGAGCTGGACATCGGGCCCGGGCTCGAAGTAGCGGTGCTCATCGAAGACGTCGTAGGTCGGCAGCAGGCTCTTGACCCGGCGGTGCTGGGGCTTGCCATCGAAGCAGAGGGTCGCTGCGTTGTAGAGCGTCCGGCCGCGGGGATTATCGGACGGGCACGGATGTCCGATCACAGCGGCGATGCCCTGACAATCCCGGGCGATCTCGCCGAGCGCTTCATTGCAAGCCTCTATCACCGCTGGCTTTAGGAGCAAGTCCTTCGGGGGGTACCCGATGATCGACAGCTCGGGGAGAATGACCAGATCGGCTGCCTCATCCCGGGCTCGGGCGATGGCATCGCGTATCAGACGGCTGTTGCCGGGGATATCGCCGATGGTCGGGTTGATCTGTGCGAGGGCGACGCGCATGGCGGGTGGATTCCAGATACAGCGGTTCCGCTGGGACGGTGGATTGTAATCTGCCGGGGCGTTTAAGTCCTATAGCCCTGCTGATTGGCACCACAAGCGATTGACAGCCGATATCATGTTCCATCATGCGAGCATATTCCTTTACCGTGGTGGCGGCCGCCGCCTTGTTGATCGCCGGTTGTACGCTCTCCCGCACCCAGAGCGCCGAGCAGCGTGCGCAGGGTCACATGGGCAGCGCCGAGCAATACCAGGAAATGAACCTGCTGGACTCGGCGTTGGCGGAGTTCGGGCTGGCGCTGGAAGTGAACCCGAACATCGCCGATGCGCACATGGGGATGGGCAGCATCTACCAGCAGCGCGGCGACTACGAACTGGCCAGCCGGGCGTATGAACGAGCGACGATCGTCGAGCCGAACAAGTTCGAGGCGCACTACAGCCTGGGCCTGATGAAGCAGCTGCTGGGCCGGCTGCGTGAAGCGCTGCAGGCGTACAAGACGGCGTGGCGTTTGAACCCCGACGACTTCCAGGTCAACCGTGAGCTGGGTTCGGTGTATCTGCAACTGGGCCGGCCGGGCGAGGCACTGACGTTCGTGCAGATCGCGACCAAGCTCGACCCGGACAGCCAGGCGGCGTGGTGCAACCTGGCGGCGACGTACAACCTGCTGGGCCGATACGAAGAGGCGGTGGATACCTACCGCCAGGCGGCGGAGCTGGGCGACCTTGCGGACCCGGTGCTGCTGGGCCTGGCCGACGCACACATCCACCTGAACAACCTGCAGCAGGCGATGAACGTGCTGGACGCGCTGATCCGCCGCAGCCCGTCGGTGACGGCGTACGAACGGCTGGGCTACGTGAAGTTTAAGATGCGTCAGTTCAAAGAGGCGCTGTTCCAGTACCGCCAGGCCCTGGCGCTGGACCCGAATGATACCGCGACGCTCAACGGCCTGGGCGCCTGCCAGATGACGCTCTATATCCAGGACGGGCGTAACGACACCGACCTGCGCGACGAGGCGCTCAATGCCTGGCGCAAGAGCATCAAGCTCCAGCCACAGCAGCCGAAGATCACCGACCTGCTGTCGCGCTTCAGCCGGCTGTAAGAGCCTACGCCATTTAAACAATCAAGAATAAAGAAAACCCTCGGCTACACACCGAGGGTTTTCGTCTAATAGGAGGAGAGTGTCGGGGCATCATACGGATGCCCATTGTTAGCAGCTACACGCGACGAGAGCCTAGGCTAGGTAGCCTTCTTCCAGGGTCAGCCGGATCTTCTCCAGCGCCTTGTTCTGGATCTGGCGGACGCGCTCTTTGGTCACACCGATGCGTTTGCCGACCTGTTCGAGGGTGAGCGGCTTGTGCTCGACGGGCTTGCCCTCGGGGGCGGCGTCGGTGACGTTGAAACGGTGGCCGATGACTTCGCGTTCGATGTCGCTGAGGTCGGCGATGTTTCGCGAAACGATCAGCTTCACCTCGTCGGCGCAGTCCATCTCGTGATCGGCCCGCTTGGTCTCAGAGTAGTTCGACCGCTCCATCGCGGGGTCGAAGTCGGTCGGGAACAGGCCGCGGTACCGGCTCAGCTTCACGCCGGCGCGGCTGAAGGCCTTGAGGATGGCGCGGCAGGCGTAGGTCGAGAACTTGAAGCCGCGGCCGGCGTCGAACTTGTCGATCGCACGGAGCAGGGCCATGTTCCCTTCGCTGACCATGTCGCCGAAGTCCATCTCGTTCATCCGGGTACGCTTGGCCATGGCGAGGACCAGCGCGAGGTTGATCTGTGCGATCTGATCACGCAGGGCCTGGGCCTGGTCGTCCCACTGAAGCATCTCACGGGCCTTGTCCGGGTCGATGCTGGCGTCGTCCATCAGCTGGTCACGCAACCGGCAGACCCGGAAGCGTGCGTAGTTGTACTGCAGGAAGATCACGCGCTCCTGCGCCGCGGTAAGCAGCACGGAGCCCATCGCGCGGTTCTGGCTCGCGCTGGTGGAGCTGGTCATCACCGGCTGATACCAACTGGTGTCCGGCCGGGGGGTCGGGTCGGGCTTGCGGAAGATCTCATCAACGGCCTGATCGTCCGACAGGTTGAACAGGTCGTTGTCGATGTACTCGTACTTATCGTGGAGGATACGATGCGTACGTGCCTGATCGTCCCGGCTTAGAGCACGAGCGGTGGTCGTCAGCTTGATCTGCCGACGGCCCCGTGACCTGGCTAAGGGTGAGTCCGGACGCGTGAGTTCCGTCATGTTGCGCCTCTCTTTTCAAACCCCTGGATCGTTCGCCGTCCGCTCCATCCCTCGGCGAATACAACACACTTGACGCTGCGAGGTTTGGTGGCAAACAACGCAAGTGGTTACAACTACCATTATCTACTACCGAAGCCCGGATTTAGATTCATATTTTTAGAAATTTTCCAACATTTCTCGGACTTTTTTCTGGTGGCAGACCTAAGGTTAGACGCACGAAAAGGCCTGATATGCCGCGTAAGTAGCTGTTTTTATTGCACTTTCATGCTTATTCACACTGAGGGGCCGTTTCCGGCTTCTGCGGATTGACCGACACGGATCGCGATCCTACACTCGCAGACCTGTTGTAAACCCATAACCATCAAGAGCTAACGAACTCTTGATTTAACCCGAATTGATTCGATCGGAGACACCGATGCCTTACTCACTGCCCGACCTGCCCTACGCACACAACGCCCTGGAGCCGGTGATTGACGCCAGGACCATGGAGATCCACCACGGCAAGCACCACAACGCCTATGTCACCAACGCCAACAAGGCCCTGGAAGGCGTGGATGCTCCGGCGGACGTGAATGATTTGATCCAGAACCTCGATGCCATCCCCGACGCGAAGCGCGGCGCTGTCCGGAATAACGGGGGCGGTCACGCGAACCACAGCTTGTTCTGGCAGGTCATGGCCCCTGCCGGTCAGGGTGGCGCTCCCTCGGCCGAACTCGCCGCGGCGATCGACGCGGACCTGGGCGGGATGGATGCGTTCAAGGAGGCCTTCGCCGCCGCCGGCGCGACACGGTTCGGCTCCGGCTGGGCGTGGCTGTGTGTTGGCGGTGACGGCAAACTCAGCGTCTGCTCGACGCCTAACCAGGACAACCCGCTGATGGGCGAGAAGTACGCCGGCTGTTCCGGCACGCCGATCCTGGGCCTGGACGTGTGGGAGCACGCGTACTACTTGAACTACCAGAACCGTCGGCCGGACTATATCAAGGCCTTCTTCGACGTCGTGAACTGGGAGCAGGTATCGAAGAACTACGCCGCGGCGAAGTAAGCGCGCTCCACTCAAACGAGACATAGAAGCAGGCGCGCCGCACCGGTGTGCCTGCTTTTTTTACGCGCACCACAACAATCTTCATCAAGTTCTCGAAATAACTATTGACATCCAGGGTTCCGGGTTTATGCTATCCCGCCTAACCGACCCAGGAGATCAATGTGCGAGTCTACGCGCCCCTCCATCTCGAACCACGTAGCGCCTTCGGCAGCCCCGACGGCGGCGCGGTCGCTGCGGTCGGCCTTGTCTCTATGCCCTGACATAGAAGGCAATCCCAAAGACAACCCAAAGACCGCAAGCCCCGCCGACAATCGGCGTCGATGGCTATGACGTTTATATGCATACCCGTGTATGTGCGCGATCCCTGCGCCCGTACCACAGACATAGGTTTATACCCATGGACACTTTACTGAAACCATCACGCGTCATCGGTCCGGAGGATGTCCGGGTCGGCGACTACATCACGATCACACACGAGGTGCTCGAGTTCTTCGTGTGCGCGAACGCAACCGAATACGGCCAGGAGCCGGAGATCAAGCTCAAGCGCATGGCTGTGATGCCTTATGGCGCGGGGCGGCCCTACAAGGTCGTGTCCGTCTGTCTGCCCTTCGTGTTAGTCAGAACCATGACCGGCGAACGGTGCACGCTCGACCTGCGCCAGCACCACATCGCCCGGATAAACAAGGTCTTCGGCAAGGAAGCCTTCAAGAAGGAGAAAGATGAGCAGAAGGAAAAGAAGCGGAAGAAAAGGAAAAAGAAGAAGCGGAAGTAAGCGCGGCGGCCTCGGTGTATAGACATACCCGGGGCCGTCGGTGCTTATCGGGCCCCACCGAGCCTAACCTGCATGATCGTACAGGCCGATATTCGAGATACACGGACCGACCATTGGGCTGTTGATCCAGGCAAAGGGTATCCCCCGCAATCAAGGGATGTTATGAAACACTACGACTGCATCGTGATCGGCACGGGACCGGCTGGGCAGAAGGCCGCGATCCAGGCGGCGAAGCTCGGCAAGCGCGTCGCTGTCATCGAGAAGAACAACGTCCTGGGCGGGGCGCAGATCAACACCGGCACGATCCCAAGCAAGGCGCTGCGCGAGGCGGCGCTGCACCTGACCGGAGCGGCGAAGCGCGGCCTGCTCGGCCAGTCGTACCGGGTCAAAAAGGACATCACGATCGCGGACCTCGTTGACATCAGCCAGCAGGTCATCCGCCACGAGTGGGAAACCATCCGCGATCAATTCGAACGCAACGGCATCGACCTGGTCTGGGGCAAGGCGCACTTCGAGGGGCCGAACCTCGTGCAGGTGGTGCGTGATGGTGATGTCGAGATGCTGACCGCTGACAAGTTCATGCTCGGCGTCGGCACCCGGCCGGCCAAGCCGGAGCACGTGCCGTTCAACGGGAGCAGCGTGCTGTGTTCCGATCAGCTCCTGAAGCTCGACCAGGTGCCCAAGTCGATGATCGTCGTGGGCGGCGGTGTGATTGGATGCGAGTATGCCTGCATCATGTCGACGCTGGGCGTGCGCGTGACGTTGGTTGAGGGACGAAACAACGTACTCGGGTTCCTGGACCGTGAGATCGCTGAGGCCTTCCAGTACCACATGCGGAGTAGCGGCATCACGCTACGCATGGGCGAGAAAGTCGAGGGCATCGCTGAAGTCACGGGCAACAACGGCGAGCAGTTGGTGCAGGCGACGCTGGAATCCGGCAAACGGTTGCAGGCCCAGACGCTGCTGTATTCCGTCGGGCGCCAAGGCGTGTGCGGCGAACTCGGCCTTGAGAACGTCGGCATCGAATACGACGATCGCGGCAGGCTTGAAGTCAACGATCATTACCAGACAAGCGCAGAGCACGTCTACGCCGCGGGGGATGTGATAGGCTTCCCGGCACTGGCGAGCACGAGCATGGAGCAAGGACGGCGGGCGATGTGCCACGCGTTCGGCGTAAACATCGACGGCTTCAATAAGCTGTTCCCGTTCGGGATCTATGCCGTGCCTGAAATGTCCATGGTCGGCAAGACCGAGGAGCAGCTCACTGACGAGGCGATCCCCTACGAGGCGGGCGTCGCTTCATACAAAGAGATCGCTCGCGGCCGACTGCTCGGCGATGACACCGGGATGCTCAAGCTGCTGATCCACCAGGACACGAAGCAGATCCTGGGCGTACACATCATCGGGTCCGGCGCGACGGAGCTTGTGCACATCGGTCAGACGGTGATGGCACTGGGCGGCACTGCGGAGTTTTTCATTGACAGCGTGTTCAACTTCCCGACGCTGGCCGAGGCGTACAAGGTCGCGGCGTACAACGGGCTGAACAAGCTCGCGCATGTGTGCGCGGGTGGGGCTTCCGGCGGCAGCAAGGCGGCGTAGGGTAAAGGGAACTGGGATCGGGGAACAGGGTTAACCGCAAGCGCAAACTGTGCGTGTGGGGCAATCTGTTGTTCGTATTGACTGATCCCTGAGCCCTGAACGCTGAACCCATACTTATGCGTGTTGGACGACGGGCAGACTCATGATGACCGGCTCGAGGTCGGGTAGGACGGCCTTGCTGGGTTCGAAGTCATGCGGGTCCATGGCCAGGAGTTGTTCGCTGAGTTTGCGTGCGGCGTCCTGCTTGGGGTAGCGGACTTCACGGTAACCGGTGACGGCCCGCGGGGTTGAGAGGACGGCGACCCAGCGCTGGTAGTCTCGCTCGCCGTCGAACTCGATGCGATCCACCAGCTGCATGTACCAGTCACGGAAGCCGCGCTCGCGTTCGTGCCAACCCGGGAGGATCTTCCGCAGGAAGGCGCAGCTGGACATGATGCGCAACTGCCAGTCCCGGCTCTTCCACTCGAAGCGGAAACGCCTGCCGAACAGGTCGAACTCGGGCCGGTTGTGATGGCGGTAGGTGATCTTGTCGCCGCGCTCGGGGATGACGTTAAAGCGCTTGCGGTCGCGGCGGTATTTTTCGGGGCTGGTCAGCAGGGCCGAGACGTACACCTCGTCCTTGATGAGCATGACCTTGGCGAGGTTCCAGACGACTGCACGGGTGACCTGGAAGCCGCGCTCGGGGCTGTCCTTGCGGAAGACCTCGACGAGGCTGTCGCAGTAGGTCTTGGCGTATTCGTAGCCACCCCACAGATAACAATCGAAGGCGCGGACGATCACGTCACGCATCAGCTGGTCATCGACGTGCATGCCGCGGGTGGCGCGGAAGGTCTGCCGCATGAGCACGCGGAACTGCTTGGCGACGCGTTGGCCCTTGTTGCGTTCGATGATCCGGCCGACCCACTCGGTGCCGTACCAGGCTTCGAGGGTGTTGGTCTTGCGGCGCAGCGCTTGGCGGGCGGATTCGTATTCGTGCTGCGGCTCGACGACGAAGAGGTCGGGCCTGACGGCGATCTTCCGGCCGATCGTGAAGGCTCGGAGGTTGCGTTCTTTCTCGCCGCGTGTGACTTCGATGATGGCGTGCTCGATCGCCTCGCGCGTCAGGGGGAGGTACCCCTTCTGGAAGGCGATGCCGAGCATCATGATGTTGGCGTAGAGCTTAGTGTCGAGGATGCGTTCGCACAGGTCGCCGACGTTGAAGCCGACGTACTTGTCCTCGGCGGTGTACTGCTTGATGGACTCCTGCACCTTCTGGATGTCGAAGTCTTCCCGGCCCATCAGCGAGAGGATGGTCGGCGTCTTGGCGGTATTGACGACGGCGGCGGTGCGTTTGGGCGAGGCGACGCGGTACGGCAAACGCGGGTCGATCGAGCGTGCGGCCTCGAGCATGTCGATGCCCACGAGCAGGTCGGCCGTGCCGTAGGGGATCTGCGGGGTGATGGCCATGGGCTCGCCGTCGGCCTGCGGGCGGGAGTAGATCAGTTGCGAGAACACACCGCCGTTGCGGATGGCCAGGCCCTTCTTGTCGAGGTAGCGGACGTGGTAGCCCATCTCGTGGCCGGCCTTGACGAGGATGGCGGTGGCGACGCCGATCCCCATGCCGCCGACACCGCCGAGGTGCACACGCCAGGTCGGCTGCTCTGCGTGGATCGGACGCTCGGGATCGGGCAGGTCGTCCAGCGCGACGTACTCATCGCCCATGCGCTTGGGCTGACGACGCGAAACGGTGACTTCCTCGAAACTCGGGCAGGCGTGGATGCGCTCGCAGGCGCCGTCGTTCACACACCAGGACATATCGGTCTGCACCTTCGGGCCGTAGTCCGTCCCGGTCATCTTCAGGCCCGGGCAGCCGGTCTGGTTCGTGCATTCCAGGCAGAACTCGCAAGCATCGGTCGCGACGTTCATGAACGTCTTCTTGGGGATAAATCCGTGCTGCTTGAGTTGGCCGCGCTCGACCGACTTGGCGCGGCGGTTGAAGGTGATGCCGCACTCCTTGTCGGCGATCACGATCTTCACACCGTCAGCGAGCACCGTCTGCTCCATCAGCTTGCGGTAGCGGTCGCGGTCGGCGGGGTTGATGCGGACGACACGGACGTCTTTCTTGAGGTTCTTGGGGACCAGCCCGGCGACGATGCGCTCGATATCCAGCGGGTTCATCGGGTTGCCGGTAAGGTCGAAGTCGACGCCGGCGTGGCCCTGATGGCCGGTCATCGCGGTGGTCTTGTTGTCCAGGATGATGTAGGTGATGTCCTGGCCGTTGTAGATGGACTGGCTGATGGCGACCTGCCCGGAATGGTAGAAGGTGCCGTCGCCCATGAAGACGATCTGCTTGTTCTCGATGAACGGGTCGATGCCCGCGCCGGTCGCGCCGCCCAGGCCCATGCCGGAGTAGTTATGCATCAGCGGCTTGGTCGGCTCGAACATGAGCATGGTGTAGCAGCCGGTGTCGCCGTGGCAGACCATGTCGACGGGCTTGCGTTTGTGGTGCTGGAGCATGTAGTTGGCGTCCAGCAGGTCCTGGCGCAGCTCAAGCAGCACGCTTGAAGAATCGCGGTGAGGGCAGCCGGGGCAGAAGGTCGGTGTGCGCAGCGGGATGTCGATCATATAGTCGGCGGTCGCCTCGATCATCGCCAGGTGTTCGGCGAGGTGGCCGTTGGTCAGCTCGATTGGGAGCGTGGCGTGCTCCTTGATCAGGGGGACCAGCCGTTGGATCAGCACCGATGGGTTCAGGCCGCGTTCCTCTGGGATGCCGGGCAAACCGCGCGGGAACTTCTTGCCGAAGACATCGGTCTTGACCTCACCGGTCTGCCGCAGCGGGTTGAGGATGTCCAGGACCTGACGCTCAACAAAGCCCCGGCGTTCTTCGATGACGATGAGCTGCTGACACTGCTTGGCGAACTCGGTGACGATCGCATCGTCCACAGGGTACGTCATACCGAGTTTGAGGATCGGGAACCGGCCGGTGAGCCCAAGCTCGGAAAGCGCGTGATCGAGGTACGACGTCGCGGTGCCGGCGGCGATGAAGCCCATCGGGACGACCAGGCCCTTCTGGGGCTTGTCCTGGATGGTGTTGATCCCGAGCTTGCGTGCCTCGGCCTTGAGCTTGTCGAACTGTGTGGGCAGCGCCAACTCGCGCTGCCAGGTGCGCGGGGGAAGCAGGACGGTCTGTTCGAGGTTCGGCTCGATGTCCTTCTCGTAGCTAAGCGCCAGCTTCTGCTGCTCGTTGATTTCGGGGAAGTGGTTTTCGTAACACTGGACGGTGCCGCCGCCGTCGGCGTTGGCGACAGTCATCATGTAGCCGATGTAGATCCCGCCGGCCTGGCCCAGCTTGAAGCCGAGGTTGACCCAGTCCTTGACCTCCTGGGGGTTGCTGGGTTCGATGACGGGAAGCCGGCAGTGCTCCGCCAGGTACCGCGAGTCGGCGGGGACCTGTGTGGAATCGGACCAGGGGTCGTCGCCCATGACGATCAGCCCGCCGGAGTCGCCGCGCGTCCCGGCCAGGACACCCAACGCGAGGGCGTCGGAAGCGACGTGCAGGCCGACGCTCTTGAAAGCGCAGATCGCCCGGCAGCCGGCCATCTGAGCACCGTTGACCATCGCGACGGAGAGGGCCTCGTTGTTGGCCTGCTTGGCGACGACGCCCTTGTCACGGAGCATCGGGCCGAGGGCCTGAAGCGTGTCGAAAAACGCGGCGATGGGTGAGCCGGGGTACCCGGTGAGCAGGTGGACCCCCCCCTCGGTCTCGAGCGCGCCCTTGACCATTAACTCATTGCCGCTGAAGACGGCGGGGCCGGCTTCTTGTATGAAACGTGGATCGATCGCTTTCATGAAAGCTTCAGCGTCCGGGGTGGTTTCGTTATGGGCGGGCAGATGCGGTGGTCGGTCATGTCGGGCTCCTAGCGAACACTGCCCATCCTGGGCTTGACCGTATTGCGGCCGGGGCAGGCCCGAACCTATGTATCCGGCCCCAGACCCCAACGCCGCCTCGTGGGTCATGGGTACAACGGTTGCCATTATAGTCCCCGGGACACACTCTGGGCAAAGCATTTACGGCGGATACAGGTGCCGGCGTCAAGGCGTCGAATGGTAAATCTCTCCCCCCTGCCGGGATAGGACGTTGCCGATCCGCTATAAAGGCGGGCCGTGAACCGCCCTACCACCGATATTCGAGATAAAAAGCCGATCTACCGCGTGACGATCACCGGTTTCGGCCTGATCACGCCCCTGGGCACATCGGCCTGGCAGACGTTTTCTAATCTGTGTGAAGGCAAGACATTAGCTCAAAGAGCACGAGCCCTGCCCTCAGACATCAATCTCGTGGATCTGGTGCGTGCCACCGGGGCGGTCGCGAGCTGTCAGCACACGGCGACGGACCCCTCGATCGAGCTGGCTGAGCGGGCGATCCGTGAAGCCGCGGCGATGGCTGGGATCGAGACGACAGGCATGGACGCGTTTCTCGGGGCAAGTAAGGGGGCGGTCCACGCCCTGAGCGCCGCCGCCGAAGCCAGGCAACCGGACCTGCCCGCCTCGGCCTTGCGCCCTACGCCGCCGGCCGATGCCGACCTCGCCGTCGCGCTCGGGCCCCACGGCTACCAGAACTATCATCTGCAAAAACGCCTAAAACTAAACCGGGTCCGACACCACGTCGCCGCCTGCGCTTCGAGCTTGACCGCCTTACACCACGCCAGACAGCACCTGCTGGATGCCCCCCCTTCTTCCGAACCCCGAACCCCGATACCCGATCCCCGGGATCACGTCATCGTCGCCACCAGCGAAGCGTCACTGCTGCCGTTATTCATCCACAGCTACAAACGCCTCGGCGTGCTCGCCCCATCGACGCCAGATGCTTACGACGAGCGCCCCATGGATCGATCGCGCCAAGGCTTCATGCTCAGCGAATGCGGCGCCGCGGTGATCCTTAAGCGTGTCCCGATCGACGCGCCGGACGATGAACCCCTGCCGGGCGAAGTGGAAATGATCGACACGGCCCTTGCGTGTGAAGCCCATGACCTGATCCGGCCGAGTGACACCATGCCTGCGCTGCGTCACATCACGGAGCAGCTATTCTACGGCCGGACGATCGACATGCTCCACCCTCACGCTCCGGGCACGCCCGACCACGATCCGGCCGAGTTGAACGTGTATGCCGAGACACTCAAGCGACTCGGTCACACCACCCTGCCCGACGTCTACGCCTGCAAGGGCGCGATCGGCCACGGCCTGGGTGCAGCCGGCTTGAGCGCATTGGTCCTCGCCTGCCTCTGCGCTAAAGCACGCAAGCGCCCCGCAATGCCCTGGCTAACCGACCCGATCGACTCCGCCTTACCCCTCAAGCCTCAAGCCTCACCTCTCAAGCCCTCCACCACCCACGCCATCTTCGCCGCCGGCTTCGCCGGGCACACTGCCGGCGCGGTGGTCAGGCATTATTGATGTTGCAAACCGTTTAGGCCCAGGCCTAGTAAACAAGCCGCAGCCATGTAATACGATGGCTGCGGCTTGAGTTGTCCAAGATACAAGTGTCGTGGCTACTGATTCTCAACGTAGGATTCGATTGTCTCACGCACAACCGAAGCCATCTTGTTGGCGTCGTATTCCCCGGCCGCTTTGACTTCCTTGGCTAGGCTGCCGATCGCACGGTTACGGTGTTGACCGTCGACTTCATCTTTGAGCGTGACGTTGCCGGGCTGTGCCAGGATGTCGGACCAGACGGCGCGGACGTCCTGCCAGTATGCCCGGGTGGCGTTCCAGTATTCACGACCGGCGGCGAAGTCGACGTCGTCCACCTTGTCGTACACGTTTAAGCCCGACTCATGGACGAGCACCTTGACCGGGTTGCCCTGCTCATCGATCACGAGCTTGTAGTTGTCCTGTTCGTGAACCCAACCGCTTGGGGTGATGGTGTGGCGGTTGCGGGCGACCACGACGCCGTAGTCATCTCGCTTGGTGTGCTCACGCCGGGGCAGCGGCCGCCAGGTCTCTTGTGAATCCCAGGCCGAACGCGCGCCGGTGTGTACCCACTTGCCGTGCGATTCATAACGCGGTGAGTCATCGACCTGATACACGGCCTGCGTCCAGGTGCCGGTCACTTCACTCGGGCTGTAGGTGACGAGCTCCCAGGTGTTGTTGCCGCGAAAGACATTCACCTCCGTGTCTTCAAAACGCCAGTCCTGGCGCCAGTGCTTGACGACCATGTCCTTGCCCCCCTTCTTCTTCGGCTTGACGACCAAGACATGCTGGAGGCTGATGAAGTCCCCCGTGTCTTCGATGACCTCAATCATCTCTGTCGCTTCGGAATAGTACGGCTCCTTGGTTTCATACCCCGGCTCGACCACCACGGTTTCCTTAAACTCAAACGTCACCTGGTATTCACCAGCCATCGCAAGGATGGCTTTGCGGTCCAGTTCATAAGCGTGCTTGCCGTCGGCCCACGCGGGGGTGTGGATCGAAAGGCCTAGAACCGCGACGGTAATCATTATCAAAAAACGCTTCATCATTCGTGTCCTTTAAGTTTCCGGGCAAGCACGATCACGGCGTAATGCCGTAGCCGCCGCTTTGTGTCCACCGCTCTGTGTCCGTGTTTGACCCTTGCTGCTTAGTTATTTGCCTCAACCAATCCCGAGAAAGGCCGATTATTTATGCAAATGATACTCATTCTCATCTGTGACCGCCAGTATAGTGGTCGCCTGCCCGGTGTCAAACAACTATTGGTTTATGAAATATTGGGCGGTTAAGGCGTGTAGTCGTAGTCTTCGGTCTTGGCGTTGTTGGCCCACAGACGCATGTCGTTGAGCTCTTCGGGTGACTTGCCTTCGACGTGGCCGTCGAAGAAGGCTGTCCCTGCATTCGAGTTGTATCGGCCTTTGGGGATGCCCATATCGGAACCTGCGATTAGTTCGAAGTCGTCACCTGCCCCGCGCCACTGCTCACCATTAACACGTGGCGCGGTGAGGTGGGCGTAGCCGAGTTGTGGGTCTTGTGGACCGGGAAACACCAGATTTCGTACCTGAGTCTCAGCTAGGACAATCAATTCTGAAGTACGCCGAACCTCCCCGGCGAAGAATACCACATGCTTGCCGGTGTCAGGTGCATAGGAAGTGTCCGGACCCGTCGGGTCTGGATTCCCACCTAGAGCCTTAAAGCCATCGCGGTTTCTATGCCCACCGACATACACCGAGTTGATACCGTACGAAGGAAACTCGCTCAAGATATAGGCCTTCCAAGAAGCGCTCCAAGGGCTGTCCGTAGGTAAGGGTAAATCATACGGTTCTGTATGTGTGTACATCATCTCCCAAATATCTGAGACATAGGGAAGTAACCGCCAGGGATATCGGGCACTGGCCGGCGGACCAAAGGTGTGTCCGGCGTATTCGACCTGGAACTCATTAAAATAAATTGTGTCAGGCGGATAGCCGAACATCACGTGATCGTCATAGTCGCTCTGATAAACCGTATAGCCCATCATCAGTTGGCGAAGGTTGCTTTTGGATTTGAGGTCCTTCGCGGAGCGTCGGGCGGCACCGAGCGCGGGCAGGAGGATGCCGATCAGCAGCGCGATGATGCTGATAACGACCAGCAGCTCGATCAGTGTGAAGGCCCGTATGTGTCGTAAACCATGTGCTTGCATGAAGCGTTCCTGTGCTTTGAGCACACCCGCCAGGATGTTTCAAGAATCCGCCCGACCGCCGGCAAGCGGTCGCGCGGGAAGTATATCAAGAACGACTTCGTCGTCCGGTCAGGCCTGTCAGTGCCGCGCCAAGCAGGGCCAGAGCCCCGGGCTCGG
The DNA here is from genome assembly GCA_965230275.1 of Phycisphaeraceae bacterium. Classification (GTDB taxonomy): domain Bacteria; phylum Planctomycetota; class Phycisphaerae; order Phycisphaerales; family Phycisphaeraceae; genus JAJRRS01. The sequence goes on from CBDDKO010000001.1 coordinate 69,374, forward strand.
GGATCGCAGCAGCCCCCGGAAGTGCCGGCGGTGAGCCGGCATTCCAATTGTTCAGGACGATGTCCAGGTCGGCCAGGCCGACGAAGTTGTCGCCGGTCGGGTCCGCCAGCGGGTTAGCCGGCGGGACGTTCAGGTTCCAGTTGTTGAGGATGATGTCCAAGTCCGCCAGGCCGACGAACCCGTCGCCGTCCAGGTCGCCGGGGATGGCGGCGGCTTGGACGAAAGTGTCAACTGCAATACCGATGATGCTGGTGTGCCCGTACATCAGATCGTCGGTCGACTGCGGATCCAATATCGAGGGAACGTAGGGTCCGAACGAAGCGTCGTAGGTATCGAACTCGATCAGTTGGGATGCGGCAGTATTGGGCAGCTCGAAGCGGAACCAGTGGGTCACGGCGGCGGTGGGGAAGCCGCCGCCGGAGCTGGCTGTGCGGGTGAGTTCGACGTGATCGACCCAGTCGTGGCCGTCAACTTTGACGGAGTTAGGCGCGGCGGCGTTGCCGGGCGTGGTGGGTCCGACGAGGATCTCGTTGCCATTGACGTCCAGCTGCAGGATGACGGTGGTGGTCGTGTTCGGCGCAGCTCCGTAGCCGGGCACGATGAGTTCAAAGTCGGCGGAGGCAAAGAAGCTGTAGATGTTCTGCGAACCGGCGGTGAGGGTCCCGCTGGTATGCCCGGTGGAGTTGCGTGTGGCGTCGAGGAACTGTGCGGTGGCGGTGCCGTTGGGGTTGTGGTGATCGTCGTCCGGCTGATTAAGACCGAACAGCGACGTGAAGTTCTCACCACCGCCTGCAAGCGCCGGCGTGCCGCCGTTGACCGGGCCGCGCCACTGCTGGTAAGTGGTGTCGGTATCGGTCCGGTTCCAATTGGTAAACGCGCTCGCCCCGGCCGGTGTAGTCGAGGGGTCCACGAAGGCGGCGTGCGCCTCCGTGGTGGCCCCGATGATCAACGCCGCGGCCAGTGCCATGGCGGTTTTCTTAGTCAAACAGTGCATTACGTATGTCCTTAACGCATGGTTTAAGTCGCCCAAGTGAAATTGACGTCTTACTTACGCCGACGCAGCATGGCCAAACCGGCGACGGCGAACAGGCCGGCGCTGGCGGGCTCGGGGGTGATGGTGACCTTGTCGAGCTGGTACGGGATCGGCGTAGCGGAGCCGGCGAGTGAGGCCGGGGCCGTCACACCGATCTGGATGTTGCCGATACTGCTGAAGATGGAGCCGTAGGGCACACCTTCGGGGAAGAGGAACGGATTGGTCTCGCTGAGGTCGAACGTGAGTTCGGTCCAGACACCCGGGATGACAGGGACAACTTCGACCACGGCGGCGGCGGGGAAGTTGGCCGAACTGGCAAGGCGGGCGAAGAAGCCCAGCGGCTCGGGCGCGAAGTGCCGGACCTGTACGCTCAGTGTGGTCACGCCCTCGGCGAGGTAGTTGCCGACGAAGGCATCATTGCTGGAATCGAGGCTGTCGTGCCCGCGGAAGATGGTGAGGGTGTCGTTGGCGTTGGCGTTGAGGAAGTCGGAGGTTGTGCTGACAAAACTGCTGCCGTCTGGGCCGCCTGCTGCGTTGTAAGCGAGCGGGCTGAAACTGCTGTCGGCCCAGTTGGCGTTGTCCACCGCGAAGTCCTCGGTGAATGGCACGGTGGCGGCCTGAACCGTTGTGCCGCACAGGGCGGAAGCCGCAATCACCGCTGTCATAAGAGCTTTACTCGTCATCGTCCAATTTCTCCTTTCGTCCCCTCCCTTGAAAATCACCTTCGTTGTCAGGCGATTTCAGTAAAGCAAAAAAGACTCATCATTGTGTCCGTATCACCGTCGGCGGGACATTGAGGGACAAAGCTCCGACGATCGTCCACATTGAGAGTTCGTTCTGATCTGGGCATGGCACCGGTTGGCAGTGCTGAGCCAATACATCGCTCCAAGTCAATATCGACCATTCTGACACCCAGTCTCAAAAACATGGCCGCAAGCATACCATGCCGCTAAGCCACGTCAAGTTGTTGAGACTGATTCGCATCTATTTTCTCAAATCATCGTTTACGAGGCTCTATGCCCGATTTCGGGCCTAATGCTGCGCCTCTCGATGGTGTCGAGACCGGGTCACAGCGAGTCGGTACCCATGAGATGATCGATTTAGATCAATCCCACTGCATGCGATCGACCCAGAATGCGGTGCATCATACCCAATGCGTTGCCCGATAGGCAGACCCAATCTGAAAAAACCTATCAAGATGTCTGCTGATCGCTATCGTGTTATGTCGGCTTGTCCATTTTGATGGTAGCGTCGTGGCCGTGCCTGAAGTAATCCTGGCGGAACTGGACGCGAGCGGTTCGGATCATCGCCCAATCGAGGTACTTCAGCGGGTCGAGCCGGCGGGCCGGGCCGAGCTCTTCGCGTGGGTCGGTCGTGGATCGGCTGGACAAGAAGTTGAACATCAGGGTCTGCGAGCAGGCCTGCCAGGCGGCGTCGAGCAGGTCCATGGCGGTCTTGTCGTCCATCGTGTTCAGCGTACCGGAGAAGAGGATGACCTGCGGGTTGCCGGTCGCCAGCAGCGAGGTATCGCGGACAAAGTCCCCGGCATGGAACTCGGCGTGGGGCAGCTCACGGCGGTTGGCGTAGTCGATCACCTCGGGCAGGCCGTCGATCCCGACGTAGTGGGCATATTCGACGCCGTGCTGTCCTAGGTAGGCGGCGAGGTCGCCCCGGCTGCAGCCGGCGTCGAGCAAGCGTTTACCGGGGAGGTAGCACATCTGATTGAAGACCTTGAAGCGGGTTTCCTGGCTGCGGGTGTTGGCCCAGAGCGTGACGCGGAAGTCGTTGCCGAAGTCGTCCTGGGCGTCGCGGTAGGCGTTGAGGTAATCGTCTGACATGGGGATATCTTAGGCGGGCTGAGAGCGATGTGTGCGCGGCGACTGAATGTTGTATCTTCGTCCGTCATGGCACCGAGTGAGAAGCAGTGGCTGGATAAGTTGCGTGGCCGGTTCATCGTCTTTGATGGGCCGGACGGCAGCGGCAAGAGCACGCAGTTCAGCCGGCTGGATGAGCTGGTCAAGAGCGCGGGGATCGGGGTCTGTGAGGTCCGCGAGCCCGGCGGGACGTACATCGGCGAGCAGGTACGCAAGGTCTTGCTGGACCCGTCGAACACCGACGAGGTTGATATCTACTGCGAGATGCTGCTGTTCATGGCAAGCCGGGCCCAGCTGGTCAGCGAACGGATCAACCCGGCGATCGCGGCGGGCAAGCTGGTCCTGGCGGACCGGTTTATCAGCTCGACGCTGGCGTACCAGGGCTCAGCCGGGGGCGTGCCGGTCGAGGCGATTATGGGCGTGGGCAAGATCGCGTTGCGTGAAACCTGGCCGGACCTGGTCGTGGTGTTCGACGTGGATCTGGCGACGGCCCAGAAGCGGATGAACCCGCTGCTGCGTGAAAAAGAGTTCGACGCTGAGCACGACCGGATGGAGATCAAGGGCGCGGCGTTCCACCAGAAAGTGCGTCAGGGGTATCTGGATCAGGCGAAGACGGACCCGGCGCATTACCTGGTGATCGACGCGCGCGACGATGCGGACACCGTCTTCGAGCGATTAATCGAAGGTCTTAAAGCCAAGCTCTCGTAACCCGGGGAATAACTCCCTACCGCTTCAACTGCCCTGCTCGATTATTCGACTCAGTTACTCAATATGCCCGTCGGCGTAGAGGACGGCGCCGTTGGGATCGGGTTGTCCCTGCCAGTTCTCAAACACGACCGCGGTGGTGGCCGGATCTGCACCGGGTTCGGGCTTGATGTAAATGAATCCGGGACGCGTCTTGGTGCGTGGGTTGACCATGAGTGCGTCATAGCCGTCGATAATGGTTTTGATCTGGTCCAGCCGGTCTGGCCATTCTTTGTTCTGTTCGAGGTACATCTGCAGACCTATCCCGATCTGCCTGAGGTTGCTCGCGGAGACGATGCCTTGCGCCTGCTTCTGGGCCTGGGCGAGCAGCGTGAAGTAGTCAAGCGGATTCGGGTTGCCCGATCCGCCAGCGCTCTGGCCCTGTCCGGCTGCGGTCTTGATCGGTGAGAGCGGCGGTGGCTTGGGTTGTTTCTTTTCTTCGAGAAAAATCTTGCCCAGCTTGCTGCCGCGGTAGGTCACGTGATAATAGCCGGCTGTCTGAGGCCGCTCGAACAACAAGGAAAACTCGTAGCGGTACCAGGGCCAATCGCTACTGGGCTGCTTATAACGTGACATGGCCCACCAGCCGGAGGAATTGGGGTCCCATGAGACCTCCAGGTCGGTGCCTTTGTAGTACATGTCCACCGTGTCGTCCTGGCCGTTGAAGACCTCGATCCTGCCTTCACCGTTAAGGCCCTTGATCGCGGGCATGTCGCCGGTGGCGTAATAGGACGTGAACTCGACCTCGCCCCGGGCGTCGGCCTGGTTCCAATAGGCCTTGCCGCTGACCGTGCCGTACTCGCGGTCGACGTCGATCTGGGTCGGCTCGCTTGGGAACATCGCCTTGTAGCTGGAGGTGTCAGCCATGGCGAGGCTAAGTTCGATGCGTCCGTTCTCGAACTCGTGGTAGAGGAACTTGGCTCCATCGATCCCCGGGCTGCCGTCGGTCGGCTCGAGTTTGAAGTCGCTACCTTTGATGATGCTGTCGTAGAGGGAGGTGCTGCCCTTGTCGCGGATGGTTTGCTGACGCAGCGAGACCCGCAGAAGGATATGGTCGCCGTCGTCGTCGGGGGCGCTGACGGTCAGGCCGTCAGAACCGCCGATCGAGTAGACCGCGTCGCCTGCCTCGTCGAGCGGCGGGGGCGTCTTGTCCTTGTTGACCTGCTTGACCATCTGGATGACCGCAGAGCCGCCGGTGCTGATCGGCTTGCCGACATCGCCGCTTGAAATGACCGAAACCGAGTTGACGACCTGCATGTCGAGGATATGCATCGACTTGCCGGGGCCCATGAAGTACCAGGTCGGCGGGCCGATGATTAGTGCCAGGACGATGACGAGCTTGACGATGCCGAAGTCCATGCCCGCGAGCGAGAAGACCGGCGCGCCGGGTTCGCGTTTCTTCTTCTTATTAGCGTCTTGCTCGGCTTGGGCGAGCTGCACGTGAGCCTTGGCTATCCGGTTGTACCCGCAGTGTGAGCAGATCACGTCGTTGGGTGACATCTTGTGCTGGCAGTTGGGGCAGGTGACCTGCTCCTGGGGCACGGGATCGTCGGGCGTGCCGCCGATTGCTTCATAGAGCAGGTCCCCGTCGATCTCATCCACCGACGGCTCCGGCTGAGGGATGGTCAGCGGCCGCCCGCAGGCGGGGCATTTGGCGCGTCGGCCGGCGAACTGCTCCGCGACCCGGATCAGTTTGCCGCAATCACACGAGAATTCGATCGCCATCGGGATGCCCCTTTCACTGAGGATTCGTGAGGCGGATGCGATAGAAGACCTACGCTGGATCAGATCGGCTGGAACGATACGCGCGTGCGGCCCTCTCCTGCCGCGTCGGCGGGTGAGGTGAACTCATACAGGAACTCTTCCGGCTCGCCGACGACTGGGATGTACTTGAATGAGTATTCCGTGCCCTTCTGCAGCTTGCCGATCAGGAAGCTGTCGTGGTAGCCACGCATCTTGTCCTTCTTGGGCTGAAGGTTACTGTTCATGTTCTTGGAGAACTCGATCTGATTGCCGGCCTTATCCGTGACAACGTAGTGGTCCTTTGCCCAGGCTTTCCAGTCGGTGGAGCCTTCAACGGTCATGTAGGGGAAGACGTCCATACCGGCCATCGACATCGTCAGCTCGACGTGGATCTCAACTTCGTCGTCGGTCGAGTTACCGAACATCAGCGCCATCTGCTTGCTCTCGTCGGGCGCCATGGACATAAAGATGAAGTAGAAACTGACAGCAAGAATGCCCAGCAGCACAACCCAAAGAAACGCCTTCATGTTCGATCCTTTCGTACCAGAGTTGGTAAAAAACATGTGGCCCCACGGCCCCCATTCGCCCGCGCATTATACAAAAACACCCTGGGCTCGGGTCAAGGCCTATGTGAGCAAACCGTCAATGATGCGGATACACGTCAAGGGCCCGGGCAATCCCCATGGACAACAAAACAGGCATAGACGGCCCCGAACTGGTCTATGCGCATATTTGGGCACACCGGATTTGGATCAACGAACAGGTAATGACCGATAACAGGTTAATACGCACTGATCCACTGCCATACGTGGGACACCATGCTCTGGAGATGATTGATGATGAACCGAATCACCGGGATCGCGTCGGCGGTCCTGCTCATTGTGGCGGGTGTCGTGGGGTATGAGTTGATCGAGGCGAACCTCAAGGCCGACATCTACCGCGACAGGCTCACAGCCCTGTCCGATGACTACGACCAACTGCGCGACACCTACAACCAGGCGGTGCGCCGCACGGCGGTGACGGAGCTGGTCGTGGAAGACGGCAAGTTGTGTGTTTCGATCCGTAACGCCGAGGGGGTGGTGCGGTCGATCCCGACGCCTTTTGATCCATCGGGTGAGGTCTATGTGGACTACGTCGTGCTGGACGGCCGGCTGTGGGTGCGGCGCGTGTTCGATGCCAAGACCCCGCCGAGTGAAGGCGTGGTCATCGATCCGGCGATGGCGGAGGTCGCATGGGACAGTGAGACCGCGGCACACGGCAAGGCGGTCTACCGGCAGCTGTCCGAGGGCCGGTGGGTCGTGTCGGTGACGGGCGATGGGTCGCTTGGCCTGGCCCGAGCGGAAGGCGACGATCCGGTTGATTTGACCACAAGCCCCGACGTGCGCGACTACGAACCGATCAGCGAGCAGGCCCAGGCAGAAGTCGATCGCATCGGCCCCGGGGACGTCGTGAAGCGGCTTGTCGGGATTGGTGACTGAGCTCGTTCGCCAAAGAACCACTGCTAGAGCAATCTGGATAAGCACTTTCTGTCACTAACTCGTCATCTCCGCGCAGGCAGGGATCCAGAGACATGGATATATTGCCAGATGGATTCCCACCTGCGCGGGAATGACGGAAAGTGTTACGCGACTGCTCTAATTTATAAAGAGAGCTATTCGAAGGGCTGTTCGACTTCGACTTCTGTCGCGCCTGCGCGGGTGTCGCCGAAGATGCGTCCCCATGACCGGAAGACGCCTTCGAGCGGAACAACGCCTGCGACGGGCTTAGCCAGTGTGCCCTTCACCTCGATGGCCAGCAGTTCGTCTTTGAACGTCTTGACCAACTCGGAGACCGGGCCGAGGTCCGGGGCCTCGGGGTTGTGTGTCACCATGCGCAGGTTCAGTTCGGTCGAGGGGTAGGCCATGCTGCCGTTGCCGGCGATCACGAACGCGGGCGCCTCGAAGCGGATGTCATCGAAGAGGACGGTGTCGCCGAGGATCAGGTATCGGGCCGATGCACGGTCGAAAGAAGACTCGTTCGGCAGAGATAGATTGGCCGCCTGCAACACAGCAAGCGTCAATGGCTTGTCGTATAGCGTGGCGTCGCGCACCGTCACAATGCCCCGGCCTTGCGTCGACTGCGAGCCATCCAGCGGCACACGGATCGATAGCCCGGCGGACAGCAGGCCCGAGGAGAGGTCGCGCGTGGTAACCGCCGTGTCCATCTCTGCGGTGGGGTCCGGCGTGGCGGTTTCACTGCTTGTGGCGTTTTCACCCAGAGGATTGAGGAACGGCTCGAGCTCGACCTCCTGCAGCGTCAATTCAAAACCCAGGCTACCGGGTGGGTCCAGCACGGCCTGGCCGCGCCCGACCAACGCCCCTGAATAGACCGAGCCTTTGAGTTGGTTGAAGTCAATGACGGACGGCCGATCCCCCGTCTGCACATGCATGGAAGCCTTACGGACCAGCCGGTCCGAGGCACGGAGGTGGTCGGCGCTGAATTGGATGTCGGTGTGAGGCCACGGCTGGTTGCTGAAGGTGACCACACGCACGCCCAGGTCGGCATGGATCTCGGTCAGGGCGACACCCATCTGGGCGCTGGCATCACGCAACAACACGTCGGCCTCGAAGATGGCGCTGGGGCCCTGCTCGGCACCGGGCCATGTTAATAGCGTGGCGTCTTCCAACTCGAACGGCCCGCGTAGCTCCAATCGGTCAACCAGTGAGCGGACCTGTTTCGGCATCAGCGCACGTGCCGTGGCGTCGAGCCGGTCCGCTTTCGCGTTGAAGTTCAAACCCAGGCCTAAGCCATCATCCAGGCGGACCTCACCATCGATCGAGAACGTGCCGGCGGGATATCGGCCCGACACGTGGTGCAGCGTCGCCTTGCTGGGGGTCAGCGAGACCGTGCCGTCCAGTTCGTTCAGTTCGATGCGCTGGTTCCTAAAGTCGAAGGCCAGCGAGTGGGGCTGGACGTTCAGGCTGAATGTGTCCGGCTCTTCGCGGCCGCCCAGGTAGACCAGTTTCGCGTCGGTCAAGCCATCGGGTTTATACGTCTCGAACAACTCGGTAAGCATCGGCCTGGCTTCATGATCGGCCGGGACCAGATCGATCAGGCCGCGCTTGATCGGCAGATTGTCGCCGATGAATGTCAGGTCAACGCCGACGCCCTGATCGCCGAAGTCGGCTTGGCCGTTGAGTGTGATCGTGCCGGCATTGTGCTTGCCCGTGAAGTCCTCGATCTGCACGCGCTTGCGCTCGACGGTGATCGATCCCTGGACATCTTCGAGCGTATACCGACCCGCATTCGGCGTGGCTCGACCGTTGCGGAAGACGGAATCGACGGTGAAGAGGACGTCACCTGTGGGATCAGCGAAGACCTCCCCGGTGCCGACCAGTTCGCCGGTGATATTCAGCGAGCGTACCCACTGGTCTTTGGGTTTGGGGATCGAAGCGACCAGCAGGTCATCGACCGGCAGGCGGACGCTGGTCAGCTGCAGGTTCGGCTTGAGTCGGCTGCCCTCGCGCGGCAGGTCGAGTCGGCCCTGGATCACCCCCCCACCGCCATTTAAGGCGCGTAGCCGGACGTCGTGCACCTCGACATCATCCGGCGTGATCACCACCCGTCCGCCCTCGGCGACAAGCGGGTAGTGCCAGAAGTCGAATACGCTATTCAGCCCATCCGTCTGCAGGTTGGTGGTGACCTGGTACTTCTGCCCTGTCCCGGCCGGCCGCTGGATCGTCACTGTCATCGTCGCCGAACCGCCGGGCTCAAACTCGGGGACATCCTTCGCGATTGACACGGCATCGTTTGCCGCCACCACCGAAACATCCGATCCGCTCGTTTCCGAGGACGCGACCGTCTCGCCCGGCCTGCGGATCACGCCTTGAGACAAGAGCGATTCGTAGCCCGTCTGACTGAAGAACATGTCCAGGACCTTACGGCGTTTCTCACTCATGGCGTTGGTCAGGTGCTCATCCAGCGGCATGTCCTCGCCATGGATCACGATCCTGACCGTGCCGTCCTTGATCGGCGGGCCGATCTCACCGCTGACTACAGCCCTTGCGCCGGAGGGCGCAATGCCGACCAGATCGTTGAGCACGATCCGGTTGCCGTGGAGGCTGATGCGCCCCGTCAGCTTTTCCGCTGGGTACTTGAAGCGGTAGTACATGAACTTCGTGTCGATCAGGTCCACGTGACCGAACAGTTGCAGGTCTTCATCGGCAGAAGCACGTTTGAGCACGACGTCTGCCTCATACATCCCCTGCGGCGAGAATCGTTCGCGATACTTCGAAACCGCATGAGGCATGCCGTCCCAGACCCCGCCCTCGGCCGGGAGGTCGAAGGGCTTGGTCTTCACGCTCAACTCGTAGCCCGGCTTTCGGTGGTACCCATCGAACCGGCCACCGGCGGTAAACGCGATGTCCTCAATCATGCCGGTCACGTTCTCGAACGACACGCCGGAGGATGTGAGCTTGAGTGTGCCGGTGACATCGGCCATATCCAGCGGATTGGATTCCACCAACGGCACGGAGAGCCCGAACCCATCGAGCTTCATCTCCGCGAGAAAATCGACATGGCCTTGATCGTCGCTGTATACCTGGAGCACGACACTCGGCAACGTGCCGCGGGGCTGTAACCGATCCCACCAGCTGCGCACCTCACGCGGCAGCAGGTAGCGGTAAGGCCCGTCGAAGGTAAAACGCCGGACCTCCAACTCAACACTGGGTGTGTTCAGATCAATCTCGCCCTCCACCAGTGCCGCGGAGGACTGGTCCCGGCGGTGTCGTTGGGCCAGGATAAAGTCGTACACGCCGTCCTGCTTGCTGTCGGCGATGAGATTGCCGTCGACCAGGATCGATTCGACCTGTTGGTATGCGCCGTCCGAGACTTCACCGAAGCGTACCTGGCCGCCGTTGATGTGGAGTTCGGGGAGCGCGTCGGGCAGGCCGGCCTCCTGCGAGGGGTCGGACGGTTGGGAGAGCAGCATCTCGTAGTTGAAGCGGCCAAGGTCCAGGTCCTCCGTCAGGTAAAGCGTCGGCTGGCTCAATGCGACCGATGCGGCGCGGACACGGCCGGTGGCTAACGGCAGCAGGCGCAGTTTCACCGCCACCCGATCGGTGTGCAGCAGCTGCGCCATCTCACCGTCGGCATCGGGGACGGTCAGATCGATCCCGTCCACCGTCAGCAACCCGTCCCAGGTCAGGTGTGCCTGCCCGACCTGCGCCTGGCATCCGATGGACTCTTCGAGCAGCTCCACCAGCACCCGGTTCAGCCGGGCCGGCCGTGTGAAGTAGGAGACGACGCCCACCAGCACGAACACCACGCCCAACAGGATGATGAAGCGGCGCAGCCACCGCCCGGGCCGTTTAGCCCGCTTCGGACGAGTCGTACTGCTGGGGGGTTGTTTGCTCACAGACAAATGATCCGTGTATCGTCGACAAATTACAACACGCCGGTTCCCGGCCGTGCAGGAGGCCTTGAGGATGCTTTAATCGTATCTGAACAACGCGTGACGCCGGCGTGGCCCTACCCACAGAGACTTTTGATTGCGGGCGTATTGGGGTATCTTTGGAGGCTGATTCACGATGTCAAACTGAATGATGAAGGATCATAATGGACCCCAAGCCGACCATCCAATTCGACGATTTTATGAAGCTTGACCTGCGTGTCGCGACGATCACGCAGGCGGAATTGCACCCCAACGCCGATCGGCTGTTGAAGCTGCAGATCGATCTGGGCGATCACCAGCGGCAGATCTGTGCGGGGATCAAGCAGTACTACGAGCCCGAATCGCTCGTCGGCAAGCAGATCATCGTGGTGGCCAACCTCGAACCGCGCAAGATCCGGGGCGAGGAATCCAACGGCATGCTGCTGGCGGCCAGCGCGATGGATGGGGAAGCGGTCGTGGATGTGGTGGTGATGTCGCCGTCCAAACCCGTGCCCGCCGGCTCGAGCGTGGGCTGAAGCCGCGGCAGGCATGTGAGTCGGTCATCCCGAGGCAGGATCAGGTATCTTCCGGCTCGCCCGTTTCGTCCACCGGCGCATCGCCTTCGATCCCTTCATCCGATTCGTCCCCGCCCATGCTGTCGACGTAGTTCATGCGTTCGGACAGGGCGTCGAAAGACAGCGGGTTCTTAACCCGGGCCGGGGCAAGCACGGTGGTGTCGATCAGGATCGGCACGATCGGCTGCGCGGCGTTTTCCTTGAACTCCGAACGTGTCATCGGCTGATACGCATCGACACGGTACACAGCCAGTGCGAGTTGCGTATCGATGCCGACGACACCGGTCACATCGTCGGCCGGCGCTTCGGCGATGTCGCCATTGCTCTGCCCGTTGTTGGCGGTCTTGAAGTAGGCCTCGATGAAGGCGTCGCTCTGGCCGATCATCGGCAGCGGCGGGATGATCAGCAGGCCGTTGGGCAATGGCACCCGACGGGCGGTCGCGGGCAGGTCGATCACGGCCGAGTTGGCGCGGTCGGCGACGGCGGACATGCCTGAGTCAACCGCCTCGGTCAGCCAGCTGTCGGATTCAGCTAGCAGCCGTTTGTAGGCCGCCAGACGCCAAGCGTCCTGCTCGACTTGGTCACGGACCTCATCGACCGACTCGGGGACGCGCGTCGGCTGAGCATCGGTGAGGCGGAAGATGTAGCGTGAGCCGAACTGATCCATCATCGGTGCCGACGCCAGACCGACCTGCAGGCGTCGGGGCAGCAGCGGGTTGTCGGACGCGGGCTCGAGTTCCTTGGTGCTGAGCACGAACGCGGTCAGGTCCACGCGCTCGTTGTCTGCAAGCCGGCTGAAGCCGATGCCCGGCAGGTCGATCAATTCCCGGGCACTGACCCAGGCCCCGTCATTCGCCAAGCGCACCTCAGGCTGCAGCCCGTACTCCGCTGCCAGCGCCTCCGTGACCTCGCGCATCGACTTGAGTTGCCCGATGTCTTCGATCACCCGGTAATCGTCTTTCTTGGGGATGCTGCGCAGGTCCTCGTAGAATAGCCCGAACGCCGACTTGGCCATACGTTCGACCAGGTCCAGGGAAAGCTGAGCGGTCAGGTCCGAGATCACCTGTTCGCGTACAGCTTCATAAGGCTTAACCTCGGCATCGAGTCCCTCGCCGCGGTATCTGTCCTGATTAGCCCGGTAGTGAGCCAGCGCATCGGCCTCGTTAACCTTGACGTGCTGACGGACGTCGTCGATCGAGATCACGAGGTATTCGAGCTTCACACGGTCCGGCACGCGGTAGCCGAAGGCATACGGCTTGCCCCGACCGGGCAGCGCGTCCTTGTACTCATTGAATAGCGTCTCGACTTCTTCCGCCGTCGGCTTGGGGGTGTCGCCCGTGTATTCATCCGCCGAGACGAGCACGGCCCGCCCGGTCACCTGAGCGCCCTGGTCCTGGAGGAAGTGCTCGACAAGCGGTTTACTCATGCGAGACGAGCCGTAGGACATCGCCTCGAACAAGCCGGCGGCCTGCGGATTGAGGAACATCTGCCGCATGAAAGAGGCCCGCTGCCGACCCGGCAGGTGCGACTGAGCGGCGATGAGCTCTTTGTATTGCTGGATGATCAGCCAGTTCCGCATGGCGTGGCGGATGTAGGAAGGCGTGGCGTTGATCCGGGCGGCGATCAGCTCTATGTCGGCGTCGGACTTGCCGGATTCGAGCTTGAGCTGCTCGACTTCCATCTGGCTAGCGTGGAGGCCGAGGCGCTCGGCGTCCTTGAGGGCGAGCGCCCAGCGTTTGGCGTCGTTGTTGTCGTTACCGCCGTCGGGATCGAGGATCAACCCGAAGTTCCGCAGCACGTGCATGTCACCATCGGCGGACCTGAGGTCGCCGCGTGTCAGTTCACCGCCCTCGTACGTGCCGAGCACGTAGCTGTTGGGGTCCTTAGTGAACATCGACATGACGGGCTGGATGAGGAAAACGATCATCAGCAGGCTGCCGCCGATGCCGAGGATCCATTTGTTGTACTGTCTGAAGAACTTGAGCACGGGGTTGGGGCTCCAAGGGTGAGGCTGTCACCGAATCCGGGGGTAGTGTTGCAAACCGGACAGTATAACGGGTGGGCGGATCAGAATCCTTCCGGGGTCAGGACGATGCCGATACTGTGGTTATCGTCGATTTCATCGACCCGGGCGGTGAGGCGGACCAGCCATCGCGGGACACGCCGCTCCAGCCAGAGATCGATCGAGCGTGACTCGTCCCGGGCGAAGTCGATCCGCTGGCGGAAGCCCATCTCGTACTTGGTGGTCAGCCGGTAGGTGAAGCCATAGGTGAGCAGCTGGCTTTCGAGCAGGTCGATCTCGTCGTAACGGACGAACGAGCTGAGCCGGGGGGAGTGCTGGAGCGTGCCGCCGATGCGCCACTGGACGACCCGGTCGGACTCGAGGCTGTGGGTCAACTCACCGGAGATGCCGAGCGTGTCGGTGACCATCCAGAGCAGTTCGGAGTAGAAGTGGTCGCCGCCGGTGCTGTACTCCGGCCGGTGTTCGAAGAAGCGTGCGAGTTCGGCGTTGGGGTTCGGCGCGTCCTCGGCCAGGACCAGGTCGGTACGCAGGACAACCCAATCCACGGTCCGCTGCCGCTTACCCGAGCCGCGGCGGGTCTGCAGCGTGTTGGTCAGGCCGAGGCGGATCGTCCCGCCGTCACTGATGGATTCGACGTCGTAGTCATACACGGGGAGGTCGCCGGGATCGATATTCGATTCGGCGTAGAACACGTCAAAGTTCGGCTCGATGATGTGGCGGATGCCGTTGACGTCCAGGACACGGCTCTGGTTGCCGTAGGTCTTGTGTAATTGTGTGCTGATGCGCGTGCCCAGCGCACCCCAGACCCGCAGCTTCTCGTCCTCGCCGGCGAAGGCCGAGAAGTCTTCGTCATAAGCGGTGATCCGGCCGACGGCGTAGGGCGCAACTTTGAAGTCCCCCACTTGCATCGGCATGCTGACTTCCTGCCGCGAGTCTGCGCGGAAGACCCACTCGTCCGGGACACCCGAAGCAAACAGCGCGTCATCAAAGTTCGTCGTGTTGGGGATACCGAACAGCGTCATAGACGCGGGGTTTGAGAAGCCGCGATCAAACGGCGAATCCTCACCGGGGCGGATCCGGACGAACCCGGCGCGGTTCTCGCTGAACCAGGTCAGCTGATCGTCCAGCAGGCTGGTGCCGGTGCGGTAGTACGCGACCTCGGGGGCCTTATCGACTGTGTACCCGGGGGATTGCAGCGTGGTTAGCTGGGGGGTGAAGTCGGTGATGTCATAACGGGTCAGGAACGTAATCGCCTGATCGCCCTCGTGCAGCTTCCAGTAGAGCGATGTCTCGTACTGCTTCGCTTCGTAGGCCTCGTCGCGGAAAAACTCTTCCAGGAACGTCTCGTCTGAGACGTACGCGCTTTCGACGGACAATTCCGAGCCGTTCTGCAGGTACTGACGGTGCTGCCAGATGTAGAACCCGCGCACCTCGCCGTCCTGATCGATGTCCCGACGTCCGCCGATCTCGTCGGTGCCGTTGTCGTTCAGCAGCGCGTAGGCCTCGGCCCGGCCGAACATGTTGGGCATCGCGTATTCAAGCTCGGCCCCGACCGCCGCGCCGTGATCGCCCAGCCAGTCGGCCCTGCCGAGCAGTTCAACGCCCTCGGGGGCCGTTCGCCCGGCCAGGGCAAACACATCCCATACCGTCTCAAACTGTGCCCCTTGGTCGCTGTCGTAACCGGCCTTGACGCGCTTCAGCGGGATGTCCGCCAGCTCGCCTTGCATGTAGGGCCAGATGAAAAACGGTGTGTCTCGCACACGTAGCGTCGTGTCGGTCGCGCTGAACCGGTACGTCTCTTCTTCGCCTTTGGCTTGTGTCCGGTCGAGCGTTAATCGCCCTGCACCGATAGCGAAGTGCGGCTCGCCGAACTCACTGGTGGTCAGCTGGACGTTCTCGGCGTTGAAGCTGTTGGCTGAGGTCTGCCGGACGGTCTGGGCACGCATGTAGAGCGGCAGCTTGCGCGTCGCGTCATAGGTATAAACGACAGCCTCCAGCAGCACGGCCTTGTTCTGTTTCACGTCGTAATACACACGCGGGGCGCGGACGGTGAAGTCGGCGTCGGTAACGATGACATTGTCTTCGAGGTAGACGCCACGGATCGAGCCGGCGTCGACAGCCGACGGCGCGACGGGGCCGGCTTCCTCGTCTTCATCCAAGAACACGACCACGCGCTCAGCCCGCAGGGAGACCTGACGCTCTTTGCGGTAGTCGTCGTAGAACAGCCGGACGTTGCCGATCAGCATGACGCTTGATTCGGGCGTGTCATCATCCGCCGGATCGTAGACCACGCGGTCGGCGACCAGACTGACCGTGCCGTGCGTCGGCAGGACGTTGTCATCATCGACGGCCACCGGCGGGTCGGGCTGGGGCCTGGGCATGTCGGGTTTGGTCTGTGCTTGCGTGGTGTCGGTCGTGGGCCCGTCAGGCGTGACCGTTGTCGTCGGGCCTACCCCGGGTTTGGGTTTTGGTCCGGTTTCATCCTTCTGGGCCAGGCGTGTCCCGCCCCAGAGCTCGGGATCGAAAAGCGGTTGGCCAGGCGGGCTGATCGATATGCGGGCCATGGCCTGTTGGTGGCGCTGCATCCGGGCATGGGCGGCGCTGATCAACTCGTGGTTAGGCGGCTGGTCACCCCCATCGAAGAACAGGTCGTTGTGCGCCTGGATACCGCCGGTGGTCGAGGCGGTGACGAGCAGGCGTTTGGCCTTCGCGGACACGGGGCCGTGGCCTCGCAGGTGCTTGGCATTGTCCAGGTAGATGCTGAGGTGTCGGATGGTCTTGCCGGGGCGCTGTTCGGTGTCGATGCGGACGACCGCGGTGTCGGCCTCGAAGCCGTAGACACCGATGGAGAAGCCGGCATCGCCTTCTAAGAGCAACCATGATGCGCCGTCCTGCTGCCAGGCATGGACCCGCCGTGCGAATAACACGGCGTCGTTACGGACGATCGGATCAGGTGCGGGATGGGCAATGAAACCGGGCGATGCGGTCACATCGGCAAACACCATCGGCTGGGCCATCAGCACGGCAAGCATGCTCACCCAAAGCACCGTCCATACAGCGTGAACCCAACGCCCTGGGTAAGCCTGAAAGGCGCTGTCTGCCATGCCGCGCTCCGTGCGTTGCCTCATAGGTCCGAATCCCCAATCGCCACGGAGCGAATATACGCCGACGTAGCGACACCGGCAAGAAACCGGCGGGACCGAAGGGCTTGGTACCAAGTGAAGTAAGTGCTGATCAATCCATCGCCAAGGCGGCGTGGGACTTCCCGGCCGGGTCGTCATCCAGGTCACGATGGGCCGGCTGGGGGGCGGGTGTGGGCTGGCTGTCGCTATCACCCAGCACGACGATCTGCCAGAAGTCCAGTTGGGTCATCTTGAAGTTGTACTGCACGTCCAACTCGCTGCCATTGAGGCACTCTTCCAGCGACAGGTCGCTCCGCCAGCCGATCTTGACGAAGATCGGGTTAAAAGTGCGTTCAAACCAGGCGATGAATGGATTGGTGCTGAGGAAGTGGTTGAGCACGACGACGCGCCCGCCGGGCTTGACCAGGCGCTGGGCCCAGGCCATGAGCTTGGCCGGATCGCTGACGACGGAGACGACGTGGGTGATCATGATGTGGTCGAAACTATGCTCAGCAAACGGCGGGGTCATCGCGTCGCCCTGAACCAGGACACAATTCGTCAACCCGTCGCTCTTGATCTTCTTGACCGCCTTGTTGAGCATCCCGCCGGAGAGGTCCATGCCGACGACGGTGATGTCGCGTGGGTAGTGCCGGAGCGTCATCCCGGTGCCGACGCCGATATCCAGCACGGTGTCGCCGGGTTTGGGCCGAAGCTCACGCAGTGCGCGGACCTGACGCTTGTGGACCAGTGCGCCGAACGTGTAGTCATAAAACTTCGACCACAGGTCATACAGCGGGCTGGTCGCCTCTTCGGTCATTCTCATGGCTAAGGCTCCTGGTCTGATGCGAGCAGATAGTCCACGTGGTCAAGGATGGCTTGCGTCGATCCGCCTTCGAGGAACTCGGCGGACAGCTGTCCGGTCGAATCGTAAACCAAGATAGCCGGGACAGCTAGATTGTTCCAGCTTTCACCCAGCCCGTCGGCCAATGCCTGCTGGGCAGCGGAGTCGTTCTCGAAGATAAAAGCATCGTGTAGTGCGTCGTGCTCAGACAGAAACGCCACCGCGGCCGGCTCCCGGCTGGGATCGTCCAGCGTGACCGTGACCGCACGAACCGGCCCCTTCCGTGCCACGAGCCCCTCGTGCAGCGAAGGGAACATTTCCACACAGGGCACACACCAGGTCGCCCAGAAGTCGATCACCAGGACCTGATCCTGCTCGGCAGTTTCGGCGATGAGCCTTTTAATGTCATCCAACGCCACGACTTGCAGGTGATGATCGATAGCTGTCTCGGTGGGTGGAGCACCGGCCGTGGAAATAGACTCGACAGGGGCCGGCGGCTGGGCGTTCGGGTCGTCACAGCCCGTGAGCAGACTTATCACAAGGACCAACCCCGGAATCCACAGCGCGGTCAAACCCCTATACTTGATGGACTGCAGACGTTTCATAGCCGAACCTCCGGTTTCCTTACTTGTGCAAGTGAGTACGATACACTTTATGTCACCAATGACCCTAAATCTCACGATCAACGGCGAAACAAAGCAGACCCAGGTGGAGAATATCCGTCAGCTCCTGATCGAGATGGGCCTGGATAAGCAAGCCGTGGCCGTGGAACTCAACCGCGAAGTCGTGCCGAAGAAACTACACGACCAAACCCCCCTAAAAGACGGGGACACCTTGGAATTAGTAACCCTGGTCGGCGGCGGATGAGCTATAAGCCATTAACCGTCAGCCATTAGCCGTTTGTTCGAAACCCGAATCCCGATACCCGAACCCCGATCCACCCATGCCCACCACCACCGAATCACTCGATACCCAATTCCAGGTCGCCGGCCGGACACTCAGTTCCCGCCTGATCGTCGGCACCGGCAAGTACGCCGACTACCCCACCATGCAGCAGGCGCTCGACGCCAGCGGCGCTCAGGCCGTCACCGTCGCAGTCCGTCGTGAACGGCTGGTCAATGAAAAAGGCGAGTCACTGCTGGATTACATCGATACGTCCCGCTACACGATCCTGCCGAACACCGCCGGCTGTTTCTCTGCCGAGGACGCTGTGCGCGTCGCCCGGCTGGGCCGTGAGATCCTCGATCAACTGGATAACCCCGGCAAGGACTGGGTCAAGCTCGAAGTCCTCGCGGACAAGAAGACGCTGCTGCCGGACCCGGTCGGGACACTGGAAGCGTGTGCGGAACTGGTCAAGGACGGGTTCAAGGTGCTCTGCTACACGTCGGACGACCCGGTGATGGCGGTGAAGATCAAGGAAGCCGGGGCGTCGAGCGTGATGCCGGCCGGCTCACCGATCGGCTCGGGCCAGGGCGTGCTGAACCCCAACGCGATCCGCATCATCCTGGAGCTTCTGAAAGAGGATGACCCGGACTACCCCGTGATCCTCGACGCCGGCGTCGGCACGGCCAGCGACGTGACCACGGCCATGGAACTGGGCGCGGACGCGGTCCTGCTGAACACCGGCATCGCCCACGCCAAGGACGCGGTCCGCATGGCCCACGCCATGCGCCACGCCCTGGACGCCGGCCGCCTGTCCTACCTCGCCGGCCGCATCCCCAAAAAGCTCTACGCCACCGCCAGTAGCCCCTGGTCCGGCATCATCAGCTATATCCCGGGCGAATGACGGATTTATGGTTATAGCAAGGGCAGACGGAGGAGATAGTGGCTCCATGGAATCTAATCCACAGATTGACCGTGGTCGTTTGCTAGCCTTGTTCTACGAGTTTGGGAGCTGGCTTGAAGATCTCCATGCGTATTATCATGAGTCCATTGCTGGATTTAACGTCCTACATGAGCGACTTCTCAACCATCAAGATGATATTAAGCAACTACTAGGTAATCACCCATACGCTACCGCTGCTTACCAAGACACATGCTCAGTCTTATATAAAGAGCTTGGCTACAAGGACGTCTCTCCTGTTTCAATATCACCTGTGATGAAACAGGGAGTGCTGAAAGAAAGAACATGCGAGGACGGGAAGAACTATCTGCTTCTCGGCCGCCACTGCGTTGTATCCGCATACGCTTACTGGGAAGAATATCTACGTGCAGAAGTTGGAAAAGCACTGGGCTTACCTACGAAAAACGATGTGGAGTACGATTTCTGGGGAGATATGGCCTTACTACGCAATGCAATCGTGCATAACAATGGAATTGCTACTAAAGACATGGCCAAATGCAAGATAATCCGTTGCTTTAACCATGGTGAGTCGATCGATCTGACCTATCAAAGAATGCAAGGTATCTTCCTGTTGATGGGGCAGTTCCGAAATAATATACACGAGATGTCACTCCCACCTTCTGAACCGATACAGGTTCCTAATTCATATAAGTGACCGCAGTCAAGCTTATTTCGGGGAATCATGAATTATCATGGTAATGCGGATGACAATGTGAGTTACGGCTGGCGATTCTGACATATATATCGGGCAGACACTGCCACGATGACAGCATGGGCAGCCACAATTCAGCTACGCCGTGCCTTTGCCCCTGAATCTTATCCGTTACCGCAGAATAGTTTATTGCAATCGGCGCATCGCCAACATCCCCTGCCACGGCGGTACGGCAGTTGCGATATATCTGGTCTGCCGCGCGGTGGGTTCGGGTTGACTGACCCGCTCACCAGACACGCGTGACAAGCACCCAGGCCCGCAGGGGTATACGGACCTGGCCACTGGAATTGACGCTAAACCTTTTAACTCTCTGGAGATGCAAGATATGGCCGTGAAAGACCTGGCGTTTGAAGCCGACGCCCGCAAGAGTCTGCTGCTGGGCGTGGAAAAACTCGCCGCGGCGGTGAAGAGTACGCTTGGCCCCCGTGGCCGCAACGCGGTGCTGGACAAGTCCTGGGGCGGCCCGACCGTGACCAAGGACGGCGTGACCGTCGCCGAGGAAATCGAGCTCGCCGACAAGAACGAGAACATGGGCGCCCAGCTCGTGAAGGAAGCCGCGAGCAAGACCTCCGACAAGGCGGGCGACGGCACGACCACCTCGACCGTCCTGGCCGAGGCCCTCTTCAAGGAAGGCCTGCGTCAGATCACCGCCGGCGCCGAGGCCAACTCCCTGGTCCGCGGGATGCGCAAGGCTGTGGATTCGCGGTCGTAGCCGACATCGCCAAGCTCGCCAAGCCCATCAAGGATAAGAAGGACATCGCCAACGTCGCGGCCATCAGCGCCAACAACGACCCGACCATCGGCAAGATCATGGCCGACGCCTTCGACCGAGTCGGCAAGGACGGCGTGATCACCGTCGAGGAAGGCAAGAGCCTGGACACCTACTTCGACGTCGTCGAGGGCATGCAGTTCGACCGCGGCTACCTCTCCCCGAACTTCATCACCGACGCCGACCAGATGCAGACCGTGCTGGAAAAGGCACTGGTGCTGGTCCACGAAGACAAGATCGATTCCATCCAGAAGCTTGTTCCGCTGCTGGAGAAGGTCCAGCAGGCCAAGAAGCCGCTGCTGATCATCGCTGAAGACGTCGAAGGCGAAGCCCTGGCGACGCTGGTGATGAACAAGCTGCGAGGCGTGCTGAATATCTGTGCCGTCAAGGCTCCCGGCTACGGCGACCGCCGCAAGGCCATGCTCCAGGACATCGCGGTGCTGACCGGCGCCGAGCCGATCATGAAAGACCTGGGCGTGGACCTCGACAAGATCGAGCTCAACCAGCTTGGTCTCGCCAAGAAGATCACCGTCGATGCCGACAACACCACGATCATCGAAGGCGCCGGCTCGACCAAGGACATCCAGGCACGCATCGCCCAGATACGTAAGGAAATCGAAACCACCACCAGCGACTACGACCGCGAGAAGCTCCAGGAACGCCTGGCCAAGCTGACCGGCGGCGTAGCGCAGATCAACGTCGGCGCGGCTTCTGAAGCCGAGCTGAAAGAGAAGAAGGCCCGCGTCGAAGACGCCCTGCACGCGACCCGCGCGGCGGTGGAAGAAGGCATCGTCCCCGGCGGCGGCGTCAGCTTCATCCGTGCGATCGCCAAGCTCAAGAAGATCGAGACCGTCAACGATGACGAAGCGGCCGGCGTGGCGCTGGTCGCCAAGGCCCTGGAAGTGCCGCTCCGCACCATCGCGGATAACGCCGGCGAACGCGGCTCGGTCGTCGTCAACAAGGTCGCTCAGGCCAAGGGTGCCGACGGCTTCGATGCCCTGAAGCTCGAGTACTGCGACCTGGTCGAACGCGGCGTCATCACCCCTGCCAAGGTCGATCGCACCGCCCTGCTCAACGCGACCAGCGTGGCCTCACTGCTGCTGACCACCGACTGCATCGTCACCGAAGCACCCACGGACGAAGAGCCTGCCGGCATGCCCGGCGGCGGCGATCCGATGGGTGGCATGGGCGGTATGGGTGGCATGGGCGGCATGGGCATGGGTGGTATGGGCGGCATGGGTGGCATGCCCGGGATGATGTAATCCCCTCCGGAAGTTTGCCCCCGTTATTCACTAACACGAATCAATCAACACAAGACACACATAAAGCTGGAGAGCTAAGAAGATGGCAACCGCAACCAAGAGCAAGACGACTGTCCGCCCGATGGAAGACCGCGTGCTGGTCAAGCCCACCGAGGCAGAGACTAAGACCGCCAGTGGCATTTTCCTGCCCGAGAGCGCGACTGAAAAGCCCATGACCGGCAAGGTCGTCGCCGTGGGCCCGGGCAAGCTGAACGACGACGGCGGCCGTACCGCGCTGAGCGTTAAGAAGAACGACACCGTGATCTACGGCAAGTACGCCGGCACCGAGGTCGATATCGACGGCGTCGAGCACATGATCGTCAAGGAAAGCGAACTGCTCGGCATCATCGAAAAGTAGTTTCTTACTCCCCCCATAACACCCCGGCGTGGTTACTTCAGTAAACCACGCCCCCAACAGATACACGGAGCCAACCCATGGCAAGCAAGCAGATGATTTTCGGCGCCGAAGCGGCCGTCGAACTTAAGAAAGGGCTCGAGCAGCTCGCGGCGGCGGTGAAGGTCACCCTCGGCCCCACCGGCCGTAACGTCGTGTTGCAGAAGTCCTACGGCGGCCCGGCCGTCACCAAGGACGGCGTCTCGGTCGCCAAGGAAGTCGAGATCGAAGCCCCGTTCCAGAACATGGGCGCGAAGATGGTCGTCGAGGTCGCCAAGAAGACCTCCGACAAAGCCGGCGACGGCACGACCACCGCGACCATCCTGGCCGAGGCGATCTTCAACGCCGGGCTCAAGCACGTGACCGCCGGCGCGAACCCGATCGCCGTGCAGCGCGGCATCCTCGCCGCCGCCGAAGCCGCCGGTGAAGCGATCAAGGCGTCCGCCCAGAAGTGCAAGGGCAAGGACGACCTGAAGAAGGTCGCCACCGTCAGCGCCAACCACGACGTCGAGATCGGCGAATTGATTGCCGAAGCCATCGACAAGGTCGGAGCCGACGGCGTGGTCGAGGTCGAAGAAGGCAAGGCCTCGGAAACCCATCTTGATTACGTCGAAGGCATGCAGTTCGACAAGGGCTACCTCTCGCCGTACTTCATGACCGACCCGGCGACGACCGAGTGCGTCCTGGAAGACGCGCTGGTGCTGGTCCACGAAAAGAAGATCAGCAACCTGCCGGACCTGCTGCCCCTGCTGAACAAGGTCGCGATGGCGCAGAAGCCGCTGCTGATCATCGCAGAGGACGTCGAGAACGAAGCCCTGGCGGCACTGGTCGTCAACAGGCTGCGCGGCGTCTTGAAGATCGCGGCCGTGAAGGCTCCCGGCTTCGGCGATCGTCGTAAGGCCATGCTCGGCGACATCGCCGCGCTGACCGGCGCGCAGTTCATCAGCGAAGACCTCGGCGTGCAACTCGAGACCCTCGAGCTCGACGCTTTGGGCACGGCCAAGAAGCTCGTCATCGACAAGGACAACACCACCGTCATCGAAGGCGCGGGCAAGAAGAAAGACATCGCCTCCCGGATCGAACAGATCCGCATGCAGATCGAGAAGACCACCAGCGACTACGACCGCGAGAAGCTCCAGGAACGCCTGGCCAAGCTCACCGGCGGCGTGGCAATCATCAACGTCGGCGCAGCCACCGAGACGGCGATGAAGGAGCGTAAGGACCGTGTGGACGACGCCCTGCACGCCACCAAGGCCGCGGCCCAGGAAGGCTACGTACCCGGCGGCGGTGTCGCGCTGATCCGTGCGATCGAGGCCGTCGAGAAGGCCAAAGCCAAGGCACGCGGCGACGAGAAGCTCGGCTTCGACGCGGTCGCTCAGGCCTGCGAAGCACCGCTTCAGCAGATCGCCGCCAACGCCGGCATCGACGGTCACGTCGTCAGCGAAACCGTCAAGGACGCATCTGGTAACAAGGGCTACAACGCCGCCACCGACGAGTACGTCGACATGGTCAAGGCCGGCATCATCGACCCGGCCCTGGTCCCGCGTACCGCCCTGCTCCACGGCGCGAGCGTCGCCGGCCTGATGCTCACGACCAACGTCCTGGTCACCGAGCTGAAGGAAGACACCGAGCCGGTCGCCGGCGCGGTTGCCTAACGAGGACAAGCTTGAACCACAGAGGCACAGAGACACAGAGAGATCCACTAACCCAGCAGGTCATCGGTCTGGCGATTGAAGTCCACCGTAGTCTAGGCCCTGGCCTGCTGGAGTCGATCTATGAAGTGTGTTTATGCCACGAACTGGCCGAGTCGGGCATCCGTCATACCAGACAGGCTCAGTTACCAGTGTCATACAAGGGCATCGAATTCGATGAAGGCTATCGGATAGACATCCTGATCGAAGATAGGTTGATCATTGAACTGAAGACCGTCGAGAAACTCCTCCCCGTGCATGACGCCCAACTTCTTACTTATCTACGCCTGAGTAACTGCACAACCGGCTTACTGATGAACTTCAACGTCCCGGTACTGAAAAATGGCATTAAACGCCTCGTCCTCTGACCTCCGTCTTCTCTGTGCCTCTGTGTCTCTGTGGTGAATTCGACTATGCCCACGCAACGCGATTATTACGAGGTGCTCGGGATCGACCGCGGCGCGGGCGACGACGATGTCAAGCGTGCTTACCGCAAGCTGGCGATGAAGTATCACCCGGACCGCAACCCCGGGGACGAAGAGGCGGAACGGAACTTCAAGGAAGCGGCCGAGGCGTACGAGGTCTTGTCCGACGCGAACAAGCGTCAGCGCTACGACCAGTACGGCCACGCCGGGCTTAAGGGCCAGGCCGGTCACGACTTCAGCCACATGGAAGCCGGGGACATCTTCTCGATGTTCGAGGAGATCTTCGGCGGTGGTGGCGGACCGTTCGGTGGCGGTGGACGCCGTCGACGCGGCCGACAAGGCCCACAGCGCGGCTACGACCTGCAAACGCAGACCGAGATCACACTCGAGGAAGTCGCCGACGGCGTCGAGCGTGAGATCGAGTTCACCCGCCAGGACCTGTGCGAAGATTGCAACGGCACTGGCGCGGCACCCGGTGCTCAGCCTGTGACGTGTGTCGCCTGCGGCGGGACCGGCCAGGTCGCGCAAAGCGGCCTTGGCGGGATGTTCCGCATGGTCACCACCTGCCCGCAGTGCGGCGGTCAGGGCAAGGTCGTCAAGGATAAGTGCAAGACCTGCGGCGGCGATGGCCGTCAGCCCAAACGGCGCGTGCTCAGCGTCAAGATCCCGCCCGGCATTCATGATGGGCAGGCGGTGCGTGTCCCCGGTGAAGGTGAGCCCGGTCAGATGGGCGGGCCACACGGCGACCTGCACGTCGTCGTCCGGATTCAGGAGCACGAGCTATTCACCCGTGAAGACAATCACCTGATCTTGAAGATGCCGATCAGTTTCACACAAGCCGCGCTGGGCGCGACGGTGGACGTCCCGACGATCCACGACACTCACGAGCTGACGATCAAGCCCGGCTCACAGCACGGCGACATCCTGCGCATCCCCGGCAAGGGATTGCCGAGCCTGCGCGGCGGTCGCAGCGGCGATATGGCCGTCATCCTCCTGATCGAGGTGCCCACGAAACTCTCCGAGAAGCAGGAAAACCTGCTCCGTGAGTATGCCGAAACCGAAGACCGCGATGTGATGCCCCAGTCCAGCGGGTTCTGGGACAAGATCAAGTCATACATCAGCTGACCCGCAACAGCCCGCACGAAACGAGCCCGACGATGAGTGAGAACGAAGAAAAACAAGACGGCGTATCCGAGCCCAGCGAGATGGACCTGGACGAGGCGGCCGATGCGCTGGAGTTCCCCGACATGGAGGTCGGCGAAGGCGACGAGGCCGACGGGGTGGTCGAAGCCGATCCGATGGCGGACCTGCAGAACGAACGGGATGCGCTGGACGACAAGCTCCGCCGCACCATGGCCGACTACCAGAACTTCGCCCGCCGCGCTGAGCAGAACGTTTCTGTTGCTCGGCAGCAGACGCTGATGGATGTCGCCAAGCAGCTCGTGACCGTGCTGGACCATTTTGATCACGCGCTGGCCGCCGACCCGGAGAAGACCTCGGCCGAGGACCTGATCAAGGGCGTCGAGATCGTACACGGCGAACTGCTGCGGGCCCTGGGATCGCTGGGCATTGAACGCCTGGATGTCGAGCCCGGCGAGCCTTTCGATCCGAACCGCCACGAAGCGCTGATGCGCCAGCCCCACGACGAGATCGAATCCAACCACGTCACCTCGCAGCTCCAGCCCGGCTACGTGATCGATGACAAGACCATCCGCCCTGCCAAGGTAAGCATCGCGGAGTGAGTCGAGCCGTTAGCCTTTAGCCATAAGCTGTTAGCTTAGAAGACACCGCGTCCGCGTTGCGGACGGGCTATTGAGAAACGAAAACCTCCCGATTCTGACCAGACCCAAGGCCCCAGCCCCAAACATGCCGACTTACGAATACCAATGCGACGCCTGTGGCCACGAGCTCGAAGAGTTCCAGTCGATCACCGCGAAGCCGCTGAAGAAGTGCCCGGCGTGCGGCAAGAACAAGCTGAAGCGCCTGATCGGCACCGGGGCCGGGATCATCTTCAAGGGCTCGGGCTTCTACGAAACCGACTACCGCTCCGACGGCTACAAGAAAGACGCCAAGGCCGAGAAGGACGCCGCGAAGCCCAAGAAGGACGACAAGGGCGGCAAGAGCGACAAGAAGTCGGGCAAAAAGAAAGGCAGCTCGAAGGAAGCGAAGCCTTCGGGCAAAACTACTAACAAGAAGTAATCAGCTAAGAATCAGGCTCTTCCTCAACATCTACAGGCGGGCTTTCGGTCTTAGCGTCATCTTGCTCCACCTCTTTCAATCGCAGGAATACTGTCAGCGTGCCATCACCGTCAAATATGGGCGGCGTAAATAACCTGTCAGTATGCCGCTCATCGTCATAGATATTGAACACCCTTTCCGGCCAGTACGTTGCGGATACCGGTGCGTACCCCTCCGCGCGAGCATAGACAGTTACTGGGTAATCTTCATAGATCGTTGTACCCAACGGCCCCAGCCCCCAGATATGAAGGCGGCACCAGACTTTCGTTGGCTCGGGCGTGAAACAACCGGCTTCTACAGGAATCACCGGGATAATGATTGTGGTCTCTGTTGGAGGCCTGAACTCGTCGCCGTACATGGGGGAGAAAGACATCATCCAATTTTTATGACGGTTGGCATGTATCACGACCTCGGAGTCAGCAATGGGCTGGTTGGTGCCCTCCTGAACCACCACGATCTGTTTGATCGGTTCTGGCAGTGTACGCGGATACGGTATCTGCAACAGCCCGCACCCAGAAGTCATGGACACGCTAAGGAAAATACAAAAAGACGCCAAGAGGAAGCGAACAGACTCTTTACTTCTCATCATGAACCCCCAGCCAGTGTCTTATCAGGAACCATGAAAACCGAATGCCGACCTAGGCGAGTTGCTGGATACTTGGACCCAACGCACACATGACTTCTTAATAGTGTTTATCCGCGTATACACTGTTCTTACTCTGCCAGCAGCGCCTCGATCTCGGCCTTGAGTTGGTCTTCCATGCCCGGGGCGTAGCGGACGTGGACGTGCCGGACCCGGCCGCCGGCGATGATGACGGTCTGGGGGATGCCGCTGACCTGATAGGCCTGTGCGGCGGTGAAGTTCTCGTCCATCAACACGGGGATCGTCAGGTTATTCTTGGCCCAGAACTGCTTAACGTCCTCGACCGATTCGCCCTGGTTGACGGCATAGATCGCAACCGGCTCGCCCTCGGCTTGTGCCCAGTCGTAGACCTCCTGCAGCCCAGGCAGCGCCGCGACACACGGGCCGCACCACGTCGCCCAGAAGTCCAGCACGATGACCTTCGCGTCTTGATCGTCCACAGCCAGATCGTGATCGTTGCCGTCGATATCCGGCAGCTTCAGCTCCGGCATCGGCTGGTCGATCAACGGGTGCGGCGCATTTGAGCCGCTGGCCATCATGTGCTGCATCGACGGGGACGCCTTGGAGTTGGTCGTATCAAACACAAAGCGATCGTTATCCAGCGCCTCCTCGGTATTCTGGACATCGATATCGAACGTGTAGCTCATCTCCGTGCCGAACGCGAGGTTCAGCTGCACGGTATCGACCTCGATCATGGCCTGGTCGATCAGGAAGGTCTTGGGATTGATCGTCAGGATGAGCTTGCCCATCTGCAGGGCGCTTTCGATGCGTGGGCGCTTCTGCGGATCATCGGGGTCCGGCGGGAGCGTCGCGGGGGAGCCGGCGGCGCCCTGGCTGACGAAACCGAGCGGGTCCTCGGCCAGCATAAACGCAATGTCGGTCGGGAACGCGGGGTAGACCATGTCCGGCACCTGCTCCAGGACCCATTCGCAAGTCAGCGGCGCGGTGACATCAACTTCCAGGTGCTTGCCCGGGAGGTGTTTGCTGCGGTAGTAGAGCATGCTGCCGTCGGAGACGATCATCTGGTCCGGCGCATCGACGAGCAGGCGGTTGCCCGGGCGGTCCACCGAGACGAAGTAGTCGGCCGCCTGGGTCGTGGTCCATCGACCGAGCTTTTGAGTCATTGCCAGGTGCAGGGTGGCATCGTAGTGGTCGATCTCAGCGTACGCGTCCCGGACCTTGTCGATCAGTTGCCCCCCGGGCGGCTGGGCGATCGCGTCCGGCGAGGTGATCAACATCAGACACAAGACCAGTAAGCAGACGATCGTGCGGTGAATAGCCATGGTTTTCCCCTAAAAAAGTGACCTAGTTCTCCTATCGTACGCAGTTTATGCCCAGCGGGCCAGAGCATTTGCAGAGCTTGCCGCGTGCCACTACTATTCCTATCCCCCAATCAACCCTGTAATAAACCCCGTTTCGACAAGGATTCACCCAAGATGTCCAGCCACCTGATCCAGCCGCACGGCGGCACGCTCGTTAACCGTATCGTCGACGCCGACAAGGCCGCCTCCCTGAAGGCCGCCGCGGCCGACCTGCCCAAGGTCACGCTCAGCGCCAAACAGGCGTGTGACCTAGAGATGATCGCCATCGGCGCGTTCAGCCCGCTGACCGGCTTCGTCAAGCAGGCCGACTTCGAGGGCATCTGCAAGAACATGCACATGGCCGACGGCACCGTCTGGCCGATCCCGATCACCCTGGCCGTGGAAGACGACGTCAAGGCGTCGCTGACCGTCGGCGGTCAGGCCGCTCTTTACCACACCGACGGCACCCTGCTGGCCGTGATCGATGTCGAAGAAATCTACGCCCACGACAAGAAGCTGGAGATCCCCAACGTCTTCGGCACCGAAGATGAAGCCCACCCCGGCGTCAAGGCCGTCCTGGACGAGGGCGACTGGTGTGTCGGCGGCGACATCCACGTCATCACCGTCACCCCAGAAAAAGAGCCCGGCGAGCAGTTCACCGAGTTCCGCCTCGCCCCGGCGCAGACCCGCGAAGCCTTCACCAAGGCCGGCTGGAACACCGTCAGCGCCTTCCAGACCCGTAACCCGATCCACCGTGCCCACGAGTACCTGTGCAAGTGTGCCCAGGAAATCACCGACGGCCTGCTGATCCACCCGCTGGTCGGCGAGACCAAGCCCGGCGACATCCCCGCCGACGTCCGGATGGATTGCTACCAGACCATCATCGAGCACTACTTCGTCGATGAGCGCACCATGCTGACCGTCATGCCGGCCGCCATGCGTTACGCCGGGCCGCGCGAAGCCGTACAGCACGCCCTGACCCGTCAGAACTACGGCATCAGCCACTTCATCGTCGGCCGCGACCACGCCGGCGTCGGCGACTACTACGGCACCTACGACGCCCAGAACATCTTCGATCAGTTCGAAGACGGCGAGATCCAGATCGAGTTGCTGAAGTTCGAGCACGCCGCCTGGAGCCACAAGGCCCAGGGCATGGTCTCCGGCAAGACCTTCCCCAAGATCAAGGGCGACCAGGTCTTCCTCTCCGGCACCAAGGTCCGCGAAATGCTCGGCAACGGCGAACGCCCCCCCGCCGAGTTCTCCCGCCCCGAAGTCGCCGACGTCCTGATCAAGTGGGCCACCAGCGAAGCCACCGCCAACGCCTAAACCACACGATCAAAGACGACAACCTGATTAAACAACAACCGCCGATCCGAAAGGGTCGGCGGTTGTTGTTTATGCTTCCCCAGCCCTTGACATACCATCCAGGCAATCCACTCAGTAACTGTCACTAGTCGCCAATACTGTGATCTTCTTGTCGGCAACCAAGAACATTGTCAACATAACAACGAGTTTGATCATTGACTTCATGCCCGCCACATATGGCATCAACTGCTATTACCATATTGTCATACGAATCTGCTTCTTCCAGTAACCTGATAATATCATCCGCACCAAACCATTGTTGAATGATGTCATCGTCATGTTCTAATCCATCCCGAATGAGACTTACGATCTGTTTTAGATCGCAATCACCCTGCGGTACCCACTCCCCATTGATCTCACACGATGACATCGGATTGTAGATTGTACGGGCTAGCAGCTTGCGCCAAAAACCCAGTTCGGGAACATCGCTCACCCTCACGGTGTATGAGCGTTCGATATCAAAGGCAAACGCGCTCTCCCAGCAGTGACTTAATAGAGATAACGCACATATCCTGTCCCATGATGGAAGTTCATCCATAACACATGGAACTCCACGATAAATAAAGATGAATGGCGGCGTCATCAGAAGTATACTAACATTAATTATGCTGATTCCCCTATATAATTCTGCCTGCACAAGATAGAACTCACGCCAGTATCTACTTTATCTAGAGTTTATCACGAGCAAACTTGATTAGGAACGGAAACCTGCGATCGCCCGCTAAACGGGGGAAATGGGCTATGAGGCCGAAGGGTGTTGCCGGTGCATGAACCGGTTTCTATGATGCGGGCGTTCGCCCCCTACCCCGCGACTGGAGTACTGCCCATGCCAGCCCCCACTGATCGTCGTTACCTGGAGAGTCACGAGTGGCACAAGCCCGAGGGGGACGTGGTCCTGATCGGGATCAGCCGGTTCGCGGTCGATGAACTGACGGACCTGACGTTCCTGGAGGTCACGGCCGAGGGGACGATCAACAAGGGCGATCCGCTGGGCGAGGTCGAGTCGGTCAAGGCGACCAGCGAGCTGTACTGCGGGATCGACGCGGAGCTTGTGGAGGTCAACCAGGCCGTGGTCGAGGACCCATCGCTGATCAACCGGGACTGCTACGAGGATGGCTGGATCGTGAAGGTCAAGCCCCGGGACGCCGGGCAGCTCGAAGAGCTGCTCTCCGCGGCCGACTACGAGGAACGGGTCGGGGTCTAGGCTGGGAATTGCTGATTTCTGATTTATGATTGCTGATTTGTCGAGGTTTTAGCCCGTCCGCAACGCGGGCGAGGCGGGTTTGGCGCTGGCTCACGCTCCGAGGTAGGATATGCACGGCATGTGAGCCCGACCGAGGCCGGGAGGATGGTGCCTCGTGAGACCTGCCGGAGGCAGCGCAGATGATAATTGACGTGCATACCCGTGTCTGGGAAAGCGCGAAACAGCTAGGCCGGGCGGAGGAGACGCTCCGGCGAAAGCCGGTGGAGCCTTGGCAGCGGCCTGACGCCTGTCCGGATGCGCACCACGAGGCGATGGGGCCCGTCAAGCACGCGCTGATCCTGGGCTTTGACAGCGAGTTCCTCGACGCCCAGATCTCCCACGAACAGGTCGCTGGATACGTCAGCAAGGACCCGGCGAAGTACCTGGGCGTGGCGGGGATCGACCCGACGCGCGGCCACGCCGTCAAGAGCCTGGAGCAGGCCCGCGAACTGGGGCTGGTTGGCGTGACCATCAGCCCGGCGGCGCAGTCGTTCCACCCCTGCGACACCCAGGCGATGGCGCTCTACGAAGCGTGTGAGTCCCTGGGCATGCCGATCCTGTTCGAGTCGGCAACGCTGCTGGCCCGGGACGCCAAGCTCGAGTTCGCTCAGCCCTACCTGCTTGACGAAGTCGCCCGGTCGTTCCCGGAGCTGAAAATCGTCGTGTCCGCCATGGGCGACCCGTGGGTCCATCAGTGCCTGACCCTGATCGATAAGCACCCGACGGTCTACGCGGACCTGAGCGACCTGGCGACCCGGCCGTGGCAGCTCTACAACGCCCTGATCCTCGCGCATCAGCAGAGCGCAACCGAGCGGATCCTCTTCGGCAGCAACTTCCCCTTCTGCGATCCGGAGAAGGCGATCCTGTCGATCTACTCGATCAACACGTTCACGCAAGGCACCCCCCTGCCGAGCATCCCGCGTGAGCAGCTGCGATCGATCGTCGAACGCGACGCGCTGGCTTGCCTGGGCATCCGTGAGCCGGAGTCGGCCAACGACGATTCATCGACGACCCACGAAACGCTGAAGATCCCCTCGGCCCACTCGCTAAAGGATGCGGACTCGGCATGAGGCGGATGATCAGCCTAAAACAATTCGTATTGATCCTGTTGGCCGTCTGCGTCATGGCAGCGACCGGCTGCGATAGCACGCTGCGCAACACGATCCCCAGCACCTGGCGCGGGGCCGGGGCGAGCGACAAAGACCTGACCATCCAGAGCCGGACACACCCCGACGCCGTTCCCATCGGCGGGTTCGACCAGGGCATCTACACACTCGACGACCCAAGCTCGATTACAGTGCTGCTGACCGACGGGCCTGCTGACGATCCCGAGCGGGCCCTGATCATCCGGATGTTCTGGCGTCCGGTCGCGGTAGCCACCCCGCTGGATGAGACCGCGACGAACGCAACCGTGCAATACATCGTTTTCAACCAAAAGCCCGACGGCTCGGATCAGCCCCGCGTGGGCCTCTACTCCGGCGGCGGCTTCCTGTACCCGGAAAACGAGACCGGCAGCCCGACCCTCCAGGCGAACCTCTGGCAGGCCACGCTCACACTGGCGACCGCCAGCGAGGGCTTCGAAGATGACCTGGGCGCTTCGATCATGAAGGGCCGATTCACCGCCCACCGGGACGACGAGGGAATCGTCGAAGCGCTGCGGCAGGTCAACATCGCGGTCAGCGAAGGCCTGGGCCGGCCCCGGTTTGTGATGGCTGACTAATCCCAATCCGGTGGAGCAGTTGATACTTCCGGGACGGCCTTCGGGCTAGGGTGGGTATGGATACATCACACTTCTTGCAGGAGACGGACATTGAGCGATAAGCACAGCGCCGCAACAACGCCATATATATGGGCTTGGCTTTTCGGGCTTTTGATGTGCCTGACTGCAGCATCTCCGGCCATCGCCGAAAAACTGACACGTGAACAAGCCGAGGCTGCGATCGAGAAGATTGAAGATGCCTCACTACAGGCCGATGTGATGTGGCTATATCAGTTGGCTCCGGTCGACGATGAGCCCGATGATCTGTCGGATATGAGCTTCGGTGAACGTACGCAGAAGCGGATCGACAAACTTTTCGGGGTAGCAAACGAGTACATGGTCCCAGTCTTGTTCTACGACACCGCGTTCGGCCTGTTCGATCCGGAGCTTAAAGATGTCAAGACCAAGCTGGATGAGGCGGAATCCGAACTTGCCAAAGCGCAATTAGAGTTGGCGTCATTACCGGTAGAAGTGGTAAGCGACCCACCTCTAAGCGATGCCGAGGCCAAACACCTCGAAGAGGCGATGAAGAATGAAGAGACCAAACATAAGAATATTGTCATACTGAAGAAGCAAGCGGTCGAAACACTCCAGGCGCAGGCGGACCTGCTGACCGCCAAAGCGATTGCGAAGGATACTGATCTGCCGCGTGGCCAGTCGGTACTCGAGCGTTTCGATGCATTGCCGGAAGCGGAGCAGGACGAAGCGTTACGCGATAAGCTGGGCGAAGCTCTTGACAGCATCGAATCCACGGCCTCGGCGCGCGTGTACAAAGTCCCGCTGATTATTGTGTTCCTGCTACTGGGCGGTGTGTTTTTCACGTTCCGGTACGGATTCGTAAACCTGCGGCTCTTCGCACACTCGCTTAAGGTAATTCGGGGTAAATACGATGACCCCGAAGACCACGGCGAGATCAGCCACTTCCAGGCGCTGACCAGCGCCTTGTCGGCGACGGTCGGGCTGGGCAACATCGCGGGCGTGGCGATCGCCATCAGCCAGGGCGGCGCGGGGGCGGTGTTCTGGATGTGGATCGTGGCGTTCTTCGGGATGAGCAGCAAGTTCAGCTCCTGCACCCTGGCCCAGGTGTACCGCCGGATTACCCCCGAGGCCAAAGATCACGGCGCGGCCGACGAGTCGCACGCCCCACTGCCCGGCAAGTCAGAACACGTCCTGGGCGGCCCTATGGTCTACCTCTACGAGGGCATGCGTGAGGTATTCGGCACGGTGTTCGGCACGGTGTTCGGCAAAGTACTGGCGATCTTGTTCGCCTTCTTCGCCATCATGGGCTCGCTGGGCGGCGGGAACATGTTCCAGGGCAATCAAACCTTCGCGATTGTCAGCGACATCATCTTCGAGCAGCCAATCGAGAACGAAGACGCGCTGCTTGACCGTGTTGAGCTGGGGGACATGACCGCGGCGACAGAACTTAAAGAAGCACGTGCCGAAGCACGCGAAGTCAAGGCCGAGAAGAAAGATGCCTACGCCTGGGTCGGCGGATTAGTTATGACCATTCTTGTCGGGATCGTGATCGTCGGCGGGATCAAACGGATCGGTGAGGTGACCAGTAAGCTGGTTCCGGCGATGTGCGTGTTCTATGTCGGGGTATGTCTGATTATTGTGCTAAGTAACTTCAGCCAAGTACCCGAACTGCTGGGCAGTATCTTCGCGGGGGCGTTCTCCAGAGAAGCGATCAGCTGGGGCGGGATCATGGGCGTGCTGGTTGCGGGTGTGAAACGCGGCGCATTCTCGAACGAGGCCGGGCTCGGTTCGGCGGCCATCGCACACTCAGCGGCCCGAACTCAGGAGCCCGTGCGTGAAGGCGTGGTCGCTATGATCGGCCCGTTCATTGACACGATCGTGGTCTGCACGATGACCGCCCTGGCGATCCTGATCACAAATGCTCACACCACCGAGGTCGGTGCCGAGTTCTCCAACGAGGGCGTCGGCATCACCGCCGCGGCGTTCAGCTCACTGGCACCATGGCTAACCCGGCTGCTGATGGCGGCCGTCTTCATCTTCGCCTACTCCACGATGATTTCATGGAGCTACTACGGCGAAAGGGCCAGCGAGTATCTCTTCGGCCACTGGGGCATCTGGCCGTTCCGAGCGGTCTTCCTGCTGTTCGTCTTTCTGGGCCCATTGGTGAGCCTGGACAACGTGATCGACTTCACCGACCTGCTGATCCTCTCGATGGCCTATCCGAACATACTCGGCATGCTCTTCCTCTCCGGGAAGGTGTCGCGGCTGGCGAAGGATTACCTACGTCGTTTGAACACCGGAGAGATCAAGCCGTACGAGCCGAAACCCGAGGCCGCCGAGGCATAACGACGGACCGTCACGCATAGATACGAACTTAATATGACGACCACAGATAACCAGCCGATAAACGAAGCTGACACGACGCCGTTGCCGTTGCTGCTGACGCGCGGCGGGATCGGGGGGGTGTTGATGGGGCTTGCGAACCTCGTGCCGGGGATCAGCGGCGGGACGATACTGCTGGCGGCGGGTGTGTATCCGAAGTTCATCGAAGCGATCGGGGAGCTGACGACATTCAAGTTCCGCAAGCGGTCGATCCTGCTCTTGGGATCGGTGATCGTCGCGGCGCTGGGGGCGATCGTGGTGTTGGCCGGGCCGGTGAAAGACCTGGTGGTGCATCACCGCTGGATTATGTACAGCCTGTTCATCGGCTTGACGCTCGGCGGCGTGCCGGTGGTGGCGCGGCTGATCGGCCCACGGAAGTGTGCGAGCGTCTGGCTGGGGGCTCTGTGCGGGTTTATCGCGATGAGCGTGCTGGCGTACTTCCAGATGCAGGGCGACGGCGGCGCGGTGCGGGCTGGATTCGTGATGATGTTCCTGGCGGGGATCGCTGGAGCGAGCGCGATGATCCTGCCGGGCGTGAGCGGCGGGTACCTGCTGCTGGTGCTTGGTGTGTACGTCCCGATCCTCGCAGGGATCGCGGCGGCGAAAGACGCGGTGAGCGCAAAGGATGTATCCGCATTGATGGAGCCGGCGCTGCAGGTGGTCCTGCCTGTGGGCCTGGGCGTTGTCGTCGGCGTCGTGGTGGTGAGTAACGTGTTGCGTGTCTTACTGCATCGCTATGAGAAGCCGACGCTGGGTGTCTTGCTTGGTTTGTTGATCGGTGCGGTGGTCGGGCTCTGGCCGTTCCAACAAGGCGTTGAGCCGGAGGTGGGTTCGACGCTCAAGGGGCAAACGGTCATGTTGAATGACGCCGGCACGCTGATGTTTGATCAATCCGGCAAAGCAGTGGAGCCGGACGACTACCCGACACAGGTCTTCACCCCCAGCATCGTTCAGGCCGGCTCATGTGTCGGGCTGATAGGATTGGGATTTTTCGCTACCCTACTGGTTGATCGGCTCGGCGGCGGTAAAAACGCGTCGAAAGCCGAGGAAAACACGGATTAACGACCAGAAGGGACCAGATCGATGAATGTGTTGGTAACCGGTGGAGCAGGCTATATCGGATCTCACGCGGTACGCCGTCTTGTGTCGGGCGGCCACACCGTGGCTGTGCTGGATAATCTTTTTCGCGGCCACCGGGACGCGGTGCCCGAAAGCGTCGCGTTCATTCAAGCCGACCTGCGGGATACCGACACGGTCGAGAAAGCACTGGCCGATCACAAGATCGACTGCGTGATGCACTTCGCGGCCCTGGCATATGTCGGGGAGTCGGTGACCGATCCGCTGACCTACTACGACAACAACACCGCAGGCACGGTCAGCCTGCTTCGGGCGATGGATAAGGCGGGCGTGAAGCGGCTGGTCTTCAGCTCGACCTGCGCGACCTACGGCGAGCCCGAGTCCATGCCGATCGTCGAGACCATGCCCCAGAGCCCAATCAACCCCTACGGCTGGTCGAAGCTGTTCGTCGAACGCGTCCTGAAAGACTACGCCGACGCCAACCAGGACTTCGCCTACGCCGCCCTACGTTACTTCAACGTCTGCGGCAGCGCCAGCGACGGGTCAATCGGTGAGGACCACGAGCCCGAGACGCACATCATCCCGGTGCTGCTGAACGTCGCGCTGGCCAAGGTGCCGAAGGTCACCGTGTTCGGCGACGACTACCCCACGCCGGACGGGACCTGCGTGCGCGACTACATCCACGTGGAAGACCTGGTCGATGCCCACGCC
Source organism: Phycisphaeraceae bacterium (assembly GCA_965230275.1). Lineage (GTDB taxonomy): Bacteria > Planctomycetota > Phycisphaerae > Phycisphaerales > Phycisphaeraceae > JAJRRS01. Next base: position 106,572 of record CBDDKO010000001.1, read on the forward strand.
GTCGTGATGGACGCCCTGCAGCCTGGCGACCAGCGGTTCTACAACCTCGGGATCGGCCAGGGGACGAGCGTCAAGGAGTTGATCGACTCGGCCCGCGAGGTGACCGGCCGGGAGATCCCTGTCGAGATGGGCCCCCGCCGCGCGGGCGACCCGCCGATGCTTTACGCCAACGCCGACAAGATCAAGAACGAACTGGGCTGGAGCGCGAAGCAGACGGACATCAAGGACGCGATCGCTTCGGCCTGGAAGTGGTTCGAGGCGAATCCGGATGGCTATAATGACAAGTAATGTCTGAGCAGGACCTACAAGACTGGACACCGCCGCGCGGCACGGGATTCAAGGTCATCGCCTGGGTCCTGATCGTGCTGATCGTGGCGGTGGCCGTCTTCGGGCTGATCGCCATGATGGTAGTCTCTTGATGGATGCTTAATACCAAATGTATGTGACAGGCGTGATCTTCACCCCGCCGCGCGATCATTGCATCATTTTTGAGGGATCGGTATCAAGCTCGGGGCCAGCTTGTTGAGCACCAGCCCAATGGGGACGGACACGATCGCCGAGTACAACAGCACCAGGAATCGGTGCACCAGCTGATCGGAGGCGCTCCAGTGCGGGATCGGCTCGCCCAGCAGCATCGGCAGGCCTCGCGCGGTGTATAGCGCGACGATCACCAGCTCGATGAAGATGCCGACGATAAAGATCATGATCGCCAGCGAAATTACGGACTCACGGAATACGAGTGTGCGTAATTGCAGCACGGCAAACGCCCCGGCCAGGTAGCCCAAGGCTTCGGGGCCGAGGATCGGTCCCTCCGACAACGGTCCAGGCAGCAGGTTCGCACATAACCCGATGATCAGCATCGACCAGCCAACCAACCGTTCCTGCGCGTGAATCCCGATGAAGACCGCGAAGATCAACAACAGGTCGGGGCAGACGCCCTGTGCATCAGGTATACCCAGCAGCGAAGTCAGGCCGACCTGCATCAGCAGGAAGATGTACGTCAGGATGGCGAACAGCAGCCAGTTCATTTAATCCCTCGGCACCAGCACGACCACACGCGGCAGCGACGACAGCGACAGCGTCGGTTTGATCTCCACACGGCTATTTAGTAGCGGCCGATCCGACTTGCCCACCTCCGTCACCACGCCCACGATGAAACCACGGGCGCGGAACTGCCAGCTGTCGTCCGCTAAATGGACCACGTCGCCGACCGCGACGGGCGAATCCACGGAGAACTCTTCTGTGACGAATGCCCCCCCGCCCTGTTCGAGCGTGATGTAGGCCGGCATCGCGGCACCCGGGCCGTCGGGCGTGTGTTTCACGATTCGGACCTGCAGGTGCGTGCCCGCTGCGGTGATCAGGCGGACATCGGCGGTCTTCGCGCTGGTGCTGACGACCTTGCCGACCAGGCTCGCGCCCCAGACCACGGCAAGCCCGTCACGTACGCCGTCGTCAGACCCCACGCCGATGGTAATGATCGGGTTCTCACGATCGCCGTTAAAGCCCAGTACGCTCGCACCGGCCAACTTGATGTCTTCAAGGTCCAGCAGCGCGTCGATCTGGGCGAGGCTCTCGCTAAGACGGCGCAACTCGAGCACTTCCTGCTCAAGGTTGTCGATGTAGACGTAGGCCTGGGCGAGTTGATCCGCCAGATCGTCGGAAGCGAATAATTCGGAGGTCTCATCGCGCGGCGGCCTGAGTGTGGTGGACATCCGCTGCAGCAAGACGGCAGGCTTGCTGAGTAACGCAACAAAGGATCGGGGCAGGTACGAGATGCTTGTCGCTGCGCCGGCGGGCAGTTGGCTCGCTACCAGCAGCAACACCACGGCAACGATCATGACACGCTTTGCAGTGATGGGCGGCCTGTTCATTCCCGCGATACCTGATTAAACGCTCTATAAGAGCTATGAAGATGCTTGGTGCCTTCCGCCCCACCGCTTGCTCGCCGGTTTAGTCCTCGTCGGAGTCGGACTCCATGGTCGCTTTCCATTCCTCGAGGTGTTCGAGGTAGATCGCGGTGCCACGGGCGACGCAGGTCAGGGGGTCGTCGGCGATGCGGCAGTCCAGCCCGGTCGCGTTGCTGATGACGATGTCGATACCGCGCAATAACGAACCGCCGCCGGCCAGCACCACGCCGTTATCGACGAGGTCGGCGGCGAGTTCCGGCTCGGTGCGTTCGAGTGTCCGGGTGACGGTTTCGATGATCGCGCTGAGTGGTTCCTGCAAAGCCTCGCGGATTTCTTCGCTGGTGATGACGGTCTTGCGCGGCAGGCCGGAGATCATGTCTCGGCCGCGGACCTCCATCGAGCGGTCCTCGCCGTCGGCCGCGGCGGAGCCGATCTCGATCTTGATGCGCTCGGCGGTCTGCTCGCCGATCATCAGGTTGTAGGCCTTTTTCATGTGGTTGATGATCGCCTCGTCCATGTCGTCGCCGGCGACGCGTACCGATTCGCATTGGGCGATGTCGGCCAGGGACATGATGGCGACCTCGGTCGTGCCGCCGCCGATATCGACGATCATGCTGGCGGTGGCTTCGACGATCGGCAGGTTCGCACCGATGCCTGCGGCCATGGGCTCTTCAACCAGGAACACCCGGCGGGCGCCGGCGCGTTCGGCGGAATCGAGCACGGCCCGTTTCTCGACGGCGGTGATGCCGGAGGGCACGGCGATGACGACGCGCGGCTTGACGAACGGCCGCTTGCCGTTGACCTTGCGGATGAAGTAACCGAGCATCGCCTCGGTGATCTGGAAGTCGCTGATCACGCCGTCTTTAAGCGGGCGGATGGCAGTGATGCTGCCGGGTGTCTTGCCGAGCATTTCCTTGGCGACCCAGCCCACGGCGTTGCCGTTCTGCAGGACCTGGTTAGTCCCCTTCTTCACCGCGACGACGCTGGGTTCGTTCAGCACGATCCCCTCGCCGCGCACGCAGACGAGGGTGTTGCACGTGCCCAGGTCGATGCCCATGTCAACGGAAAACCAGCTTAATAGGCTGTCGAGATTCAAACGCCGAAACCCCTGTCGTGCCGTATCAGCGGGCCTAATTGCCCACCGGTGCGGTCATTGTAACAATCGCCGCCGGGCCGTGCGGCGGTCGTGGATACGGGCTAAGCGCCCGATAGTCTTGTGATTACATCGGAAAACGGCGACGGGTGATAATAGTTTTATCGGAATATTCCCACGATCCCGGCCCGACCGAAGGCTGGTTCAACTGGGCAGGAACCAGGTATAGCCACCGAAGACCACGCTGCCGCGGTAGAAGACGTAGGCTACGCCGCCGAGCAGCGCCAGGAAGGTGACAAACGCCAGGACGGTGTAGATGCTGTCGCCGGGTCCGCTGGAGGTGCCTTCTGCCATGGTTGGGTCTCTCTGAGTACTTCAAGCCGACCTGGGTCGGCGGTGTGTGCCTGGGTAATACGGGTCGATCGACGCTTGGCTGACTTCCGGGGACCGACTTCCGGGGGATCAATAGGGGCCGCTGTAGATCTGATCGCCGGACTGGACCTGGCTCTTGGACAGGGTGATCCGGCCGGCGGCGATGGCGGACTCGACACGGTCCACGACGAAGGTGCCGACGTACTGGTCGTCTCGGTGGACGAGGAACTTCATGTTGGCTTCAACGCCGTCCTTCGAGCCGACGTCGACCTGGACCAGCTGGGTGCCGGCCGCGTCTTCCACGTCGGTGATGGTGCCGGCGATCGAGACGGTGGATTCGATGGCGACTTCGGCGGCCTCGCCGGTGCTGATCGCCTGGCGGTACTGCTCGGGCACCTTGGCCAGCAGGCCGCGGAGCTCGACGTTGCCCTGCTCGAGGCTGACCATCTTCTCACCGAGACGGCGGACCTGGCGGGTGAGGCTGTCACGCTGGCTCTCCAGCTCGTTGTTGCGGTCGCCGAGTTGGACAAGCTTGGTCTGGGCATCGACCAGCGCCTGGCGGGTCTGCTTGAGGTCGGCGGTGGTAACCGTCAGGAGGTTGGCGTCCTGCTCGGCCGCTGCGGAGAAGCGAGACAACTCCGATTCCAACTGCTGGACCTTGCGATCGCTGAGCAGCACGGACTTCTTAGCTTCGTCGGCCTGAGTCCGCAGGTCGCTCATTTCCTTGGTCAGCGTGGTGATCCGCTGGTTCAGGAGGGCGGACTCTTCGGAGACCTTCTCCTGCACCGCCGACTTCTCCTGCTCCGCGATACGGGCGCTCTGGTCAGCGGCAGCCGCCTTGCCTTCCAGCCTTTTGATCTCGGCGTTGAAGTCCTCGGTCTGTGCCACATAAGGCACGACCAGCGCTACCAGCGCGACGGACAGAACGGTCACCAGCACGACAAAGGCTTTGGTCAGCGGGCTCAAGGGTACATCCTCTCAAAGCGAGAATCGGGAACATCTCATTTGGCACGGGAATGGCACGTCCGGGACGCCCCACTCGGATCGTCATTATCTACTGACTGGGCTAGGCTTGTCAACCGGCGGACGCCTCACCGGCCCGGACCCGTGTGGCCGACGGGGCGCTGCTGTGCAGGGCCCGGAGCACGGCCGCGGCGGCGGACAAACGCACCTGTGGGTGGGTATCTTCCATCAGCCGACCCATCTCTGCCACCAGGGCGGAACTCTCGAATAATCGCCAGATATTCGGCGGATCGGAGGGTAACAGCTCCCCGTAGACGCGCCTGCGGGCGGTATCCAGCGAGCCGGCGGTTATCACGGCCTGGGCACGGATCACGGGGTTATCGGAAGTACACGCGTTGAGCACGAAGTCAGACTTCTCCAGCAGCAGCTTGATCGCCGCACGGCCGCCGATGTGAGACACAGCTTCCGCCGACGCCAGACGCAGTTCGATCGGCTGGTCACGCCGCTCGGCCATCGTCATCAGGCCCGTCTCCGCCGACGCGTCACGCAGCCGGCCGAGCATCGTCACGGCCAGGACACGCACCTCGTCAAACTCCGAATAGGCCGCGGCCCGCAGCGGGCTGATCGCGTCCTGGTCACCCAGCAGCACCTGGGCCTCGGCCACCTGCACACGCACCAGCGTCCGACGCAGCTTGTCCACACGCTGGTTCGGCATCGGCACCTTGGCCTGGGCCTTGATCATCGGCAGCGCGCTGGGTTCGCCCATCATGCCCAGCAGCATCACCACGTTGCCGCGCACCGACGGGCTGGGCGACGCCATAAGTTCAGCCATCTCGCTGACGTCCACCTCTTCGCCGCAGCGGCGGGCGGCGTACATCGCGGCGGCACGGACCGAGTCATCCGGGTCGTCCAGCAAACGCACGGTCGCCGGGCCGAGTTCACGAAGCCGCATCTTCCCGATCGTCACCAGCGCGGTGAAGCGCACCGCCGGGTGCTCATCGTCAAGCCCCAGCTGCGCAACCGGCAAGGCGCGATCAGGCACGCTCTGCATCGCTTCGATCGCGTTGGCGCGAAGGAACGGGTCCTGGTCACGCGAGGCGATCTGCACCAGCCGGATCGCGTCCTCACGCAGTTCCGGCAGTGTGCGGACCAGTTCGGGGTCGGCCTTGTCCGCCAGGGCAGGCGTGACCAGTGTCAGGCAAACCAGGCAGCCAACCAGCATGACCAGCCACCGGGCCGACGGGTTCGTGTGATGAGAAAAAGAGTTGCGTCGCATCGTGGCATCGCTCCTGCAGTCAACGGGGAATGAAGGGTCCTGATCGTGGTCCGCTTGCTTGGTGTTCTGCCCTCGGGCAAACGCGCGTTAAGCGGTGGGTTTCTGTGGGGCTATCTTACTAAACACCAGCCAAAGCGTGGTGATGATCGCCAGACAGGCGGCGGGCAGGTCACCCAGCCAGCCGTACAGCGTTCGTCGGTCGTCCAGTCGCGGGGCGTTCACGGCGTAACCTTGAACCCACTGGCTTTGCCCCCCCACCTCGACCGCGTCGCTGACTCGGCCCAGTGAATCGATGAATCCGCTGACTCCTCCGTTAACGCTGCGGGCCATGGGCACCCGGTTCTCGATACAGCGGAGCGTGGCGATCTGCAGGTGCTGGGGCTGTTGATACTCCCCCGGATACCAGGCGCTGTTGGTCTGATTGACCACCAGGTCGGCGCGCTTCGTACCATTGGGGCTGTAGACCAGCCGTCGCACCGCTCGGCCCACGGCATCTTCATAGCAGATCGGCGTGACCACACGCACGACCTTCGGCGACGTCAGCTTCTGCTCCGCAAACGGGAACGACATCGCCGGCACATCAAACACCGTCAAGGCCTCACCCTCAGCCAAAGAGTAGTCTCGCGTGTACGGCGTGAAGAGCCTGATGAACAGGTCTTTGATCGGCGGGACGGCGTGGACCCAGGGGATGAACTCCCCGAACGGGACACGGTGGATCTTGTCATATCGCAGCGGGGCCTGTTCGCCGTCGGCGTAGTAGAGGTAAGACGAGTTGTACCGCGGCATGGGCACGGGGCCGACCGCGCCGTCTTTAAACGTCTCCTGCACAAAGCCGTCGTACGCCGGGGCGCCGACCAGCAGGTTGGTCTGTACCTGCATGGCGAGCATCTGGATGTACTCGTGATACACCTCGCCGCCCGTGTAGTAGCTGTTGACCTCGGAGAAGTATTCAACCGCGTCGGGGTTCAGCGCGGTGGGGACCATCGTCTCGGGCCATACGATCAGGTCGGGCGTCGGCTCGGTCTCGGCGGCGCGCACCGTCAGGTCCACCATGTCCTGCCAGTCCTGCTTGTCCTGCTCGGGTGTGCGGTGGATCTTGTTGTGCTGCGGGACGTTGGTCTGAACCACGGCGATCTGCGGGCCGGGCTGTGATTGTGTAGCCCACTGTCCGATGCGGTATTCGCCGTAGAAAGACGCGCCGACGTTGAGGATGATCCAGAAGATCACCGCGCCGCGCAGCGTGGGGTGGACACGGTGCTTGTTCTGCCCGATCGGCTGCATGATCGGGCGGGTCATCAGGTCGATCAGAAGGCCGCAGGTCGTCAGGACGACAAAGCTGATGCCCAATTCACCAAACAAGTCCGCAACCTGCGCGACCCGGCCGGCGGGTTGGCCGACCTCGTAGACCGACTGCGTGTGCCCGATCATGAACCAGGAAAAGCCGCCGGCCAGGAACCGGCCGCGCAGCCATTCACAGCTGACCCATACCAACGGCAGCAACACCACCATCGCGCAGCGGTAACGTTTATGCAACTGGTAGGTGATCAGCAAGGCGAGCACCCAATACGCGGCCATGAGCGCCGCCAGCGCCACAAACGCGTAGCTGGAGATCGGGATAACCCAGCTGATCATCACCAGCCACCAGGCCCAGAACACGCCGAAACTCGTCCACGCCAACCGCCTCGCGCTTGAGGCCCGCGCGGCAAGCAGCCCGGCGGGGACCAGCGCGATGTACGCCAACCACCACTGCCCCCACGGTGCGAATGCGAACAACAGCATCACCGCCGACAGCGCACAGAGGATCAGGTGGGCCGACACCGACCGGATGCCGGTGCGCGGCAGGGCCACATGGATTGAGCTTTCCTGAGCGGCGGCCATGGTACTAGGGTATCAGGGATCGGGGATCGGGGATCGGGGATCGGGGATCGGGGATCGGGGATCGGGGAATCGAATTCTGCCTCTACGAAGCGACGCGACTTGTCGCGTCCCGCCGAGACAGTGTTATTCACATCACTTAAAAAAACAAAGCCCACGCAAGCTCCCGCGTGGGCTTTGTGTTCATGCTGTTACGTGATCCACGATTCTTACACCGCCCGGGGATGGGCTTCGTCGTACGCGGTCCGCAGCCGCATGCTCGACAGGTGGGTGTAGATCTGGGTGGTCGATAGCGACTGGTGGCCCAGCAGTTCCTGCACGCTCCGCAGGTCCGCACCGTTGTCCAGCAGGTGGGTGGCGAAGCTGTGGCGGAGGGTGTGCGGGCTGATGGTCGCGTCCAGGCCGCAGCTCTTGAGGTACTTGTCGAGCTTACGCCTGACCGATCGTGTTGAGAGCCGGCCGCCGTTCTTGTTGACGAACAGGGGGATCGCCGGGTCGGACATCGACTGTTGACGGAGGGTGGTGAAACGCTGATCGGGCTCGAGCAGTGTCAGGTAGTGACGGATGGCGGCGATGGCGTGCGAGCCCAGGGGGACGATGCGTTCTTTCTTGCCCTTGCCGCGGATGTTCAGCGTCTGGCCGGTCTGGTCCAGGTCGTTGCGGTTCAGGTCCACCAGTTCGCTGACGCGGACGCCGGTGGAGTAGAGCGTTTCGAGGATCGCGCGGTCACGGGCACCGAGTGTGTCGCGGTTGTCCGGGGCGCTGAGCAGCTTCTCGACCTGCTCGACGGTGATGGCCTTGGGCAGGCGCTTGGTCTGCTTGGGCGTGCGGATCAGCAGCATCGGGTTGGTCTGGCATTCGCCGCGCTTCAGCAGCCACTTGTAGAAGCTGCGTAGGGTGGCGATCTTCCGCGCGGTGGTGGCGGGCGAGTAGCCGAAGCCGTCGAGGTGGGTGAGGAAGCCGCGGATGACCATGGCGTCGGCGCTCTTGAGGCGTTGGTCGAGCCGGCCGTTGGTCGGTTCGGCGCCGTCCTGGGGCTGATCGATACCCTGCTGTTCCGGGGCCGACTGCTGTCCGGGCGCGTCGCCGTTGAGGAACTCGGCGTACTGACGCAGGTCCGCGCCGTAGCAGCGGGCGGTGTAGGGGCTGAAGTGCCGCTCGTACCGCAGGTAGTTGACGAATTGTTCGATCGTTTGGTTTTGTGCTGCCATGACTGGTTCCTCTTTCTACATCGGCTGGCGCGGGGTTGTGTCCGCACGTTTTTTGTAACGGCTACGGGTGAGACACCCGCGTCTTGCTTGACGGCTAATCGTTCAGTCCCAAGGGGTCGTGTGTCTGTTTGACGCGTGTCAGTTGGTCGGCGATACGTGAGCCGAGCTGGTGCGAGAGCATGGCGGCGTCGAACCACTGGATATCCGACTCCGGGTCGCGTGCCATCTCGATGATCTGGTCCAGCAGCTGCGGCTCCTGGCCGTGGGCGCACCGGAAGACGTAGCGCTGGCCCTGCTTGACCAGCAGCAGCTCGCGCGAGCCGTCGGCGGCGACCTGCTCGTGCAGGCCAGGGCCGGGGCCGGGGGTCTTGTTTTCGATGGGTTCAGGCATCGTCACGCTTTCGATCCCGCGTTCGGGACCGGCGCGTGCCGATCCGTCAGGTAGCGGGTTCCGCGGCGAGCTGGGGCGGTGCGAGTCGTTGTTTTTCAACGCGCAGTAATTGCCGGCTCACCAAGTAAGTCACAAACTCGGTGTACAGGTCCATGTCGTTTTGATAGAGGCGCCAACCCCGTCCCGGTCCGTCTTCGACGGCGTCGTCACGCTGCTGGGCGTAGTCAACCAATTGCTCGTGCACGCCCGGTTCGGTCGCGTCGTAGAAACCGGATACGACGCTCACCGGCGGGTCGGGGCGAGCCAGCACTGCCGGGTCGATCGGCTCACCCGTCGGGGCGCTGATCAACTTCCGCAGATCGGTCGATTGCGCCGCGGCACGCCGGGGGTTGAAGTACAGCTCGATCGTCAGCCCGAGCTTCGGCGGGGCGTACGGGTCGTATGACGTGATGGTCCCCACAACCATGGCGTCACACGACAACACCTCACGCAGCCGATTCACATCATCGGCGGTACTTACCGCAGACATCTCCAGTGATCGCATCGCTTCGATGACGCGGTTGACCGGCAGGGTGTCGACCCCGATCACGGTCTCAAGACGCTGGGCAAGTTTGTCCGCGGTCCTGAGCCCGTCGGCGTGGAGGCTGCCGGACTCGTTACGCAAGGGCGCAACCGCCCAGACCTGCCGCTCGCCGTAAGGGGCGGTCAAAGCCTGGGGCTTCTTGGGTCCGCGATACTGACAGCCGGCGACCAGAACGATCGTCAGCGCCACTACCATCCACATGGCCTGTTCACTTTTCATGGCTTCCTGCCGGTAGTTTCCCAACAGCCTCCGCTGCCGGCGTCGTGTAATCGCCGCAAACCCCGTCCAAGTGATCGGGGCGCGACGGGTTCGTCCTTATTCGGTCGGCACCATGGCCTCTGTTCCTTGACTCTCAGTGTCGGGGCCCGCGCCGATGATCGGCACCTGCGCCTGGGCGGAATCAGGTTCAATCGGGTTCTTCGCCATCCGCTGCGCGTGCTCGGGGCGGATGGACCAGATATTCTCGATGCTTTCACCCGAGCGGTCGGATGAGAAGTAGATCGCGCCGGACTGCGCCCAACTGGGCTGGAGGTTGGCAAACTGCCCCATGGTCAGGCGGACACGGTTGCTCCCGTCGGCGTTGACCAGCCAGAGGTCGGCCTGGGGCGGGCCGGGCTTCTGCTGGGCGTCGGGATCGATGACGGTGCAGAACACGATCTGCCTGCCGTCCGGGCTCCAATCGGGGGTGATCGCGGCGGCGTTGGTGCTGGCGGCGATCTCGGTCGGCGACATCGGCTCGCCGTTGACCATGTCCAGCGTCCAGATACTGAACCAGCGTGTGCCGCGCTGACGGGCGCGCTGGAAGAGGATCTTGTCCTGGGTCGGGGACCAGGTGGGGAACAGGCCGTGGCCGATGAACCGCTTGATGGCCGTGTTATCAAGGTCCACGATCACCATTTCCCACTGCCCGGACTGCGAGCCACTGGTGCAGTAGACCAGTTGCCTGCCGTCGCGGGAGAAGCTGGGGTGGATCTCGTCGGCCGGGCTGTCGGTGATCTGCACCGGTTGCCCGCCTTTTACGTCAACGATGTAGATGTCCCAGTCACCGGAGCGGTCGGACGCGAAGGCGACCCGTGAGCCGTCCGGGCTGAACACCGGCATGACTTCGTTGGCCGGGTCGCTGGTCAGCTGCCGAAGCGCGCTGCCGGCGACGGACTTGACGTACAGATCGCTGGTAGTGCGATGGCGCGTCGAGGCATGAACCAGGAAGTTGCCGGTAGGATCGATATCGGGATCGAAGTCGGCACCCTCGACGGTGAAGGTGATCTGACGGAGGTTGTTGATCCCGTCCAGCGGGCTGGTGCGGGGGTGTTTGCTGTTGGGGACCTGGCCGTAGAGCCCGAGGCTGCCGGTGGTGCGGGGGTTGACCGGGCGGTGCGAGACGGTCTGGCCGGTGAAGCCGGGACGTGGGACGGGGCCGGTCTCGATGTTCTGTCCCTCGGATTGGAAGTCGATCGGCCCGGAACGCTTGGCTTGGAGCTCGAGCTGTTCGACCTTCTCGGCACGCTCCTGCTTGGCCTTTTCATAGGCCAGCACGGCCTCCCGATCCTGCTGCTTCAGCCCGTATGCGCCGGTATATAGTTGGCTACACCCGGATGCGGCGAATAAAAACACGGCCACGACGGTTAGAAGCTGAGGATTACGGATGGTCATGGCCTACCTTGGTTCGAGCTGCGTATCGCCAATCGCTGCTATGCCGTTATCGGGACGGCGGCCCCCGCAGGCTTAAGCAATGGCCCACTGGTGCTTTATCGGACCGCTAGGCCCGGTGGCTTGAAGTGTTGATCCAGCCTGCCTGTTTGGCCCGGAATGGTGTAATCACTTAAAATGCTTCAAAATCTCCCACGATGCTCTAACCAGGCCATACTCCCACACTGTCCGATAACTTTGCCCCGACCCCATACCTATGGTCCAGACACTAGCCATCGAGAATCTGTCTTTACTATCCGGGTCTGACACCTTGAGGTGGCTGGTGACCGGCATCTATCTGATGCTGATGGGCCTGATCGGGGTCTATGGCCTGCACCGCTACTGGCTGGTCTACCTGTTTGGTCGACACCGCAAGACCCTGCCCCGACCCGGCGAGCGTTACGAGCAGCTGCCTAAAGTCACCGTGCAGTTGCCGGTCTATAACGAGGGCGCGGTGGTGGAGCGGATCATCGACGCCGCCTGCCGGATCGATTACCCCCCCACCCACCTGCAGGTCCAGGTCGTGGATGATTCGACCGACGGCTCCACCGAACTCGCCAGGCAACGCGTCGCCCACTGGGCCGAGCAGGGTGTTGATATTCAGTACCTGCACCGAACCGATCGCACGGGCTACAAAGCCGGGGCGCTGCAGGCCGCCAACGCCAGCGCGACCGGCGACCTGATCGCCATCTTCGACGCCGACTTCGTCCCACCGCCGTCGTTCCTTAAACGCACCGTCCACTACTTCACCGACCCCAAGCTCGGGATGGTGCAGACGCGCTGGGCCCACCTGAACCGGGAAGACTCCCTGCTGACCCGAGGCCAGGCCATCTTCCTGGACGGACACTTCGTGATCGAACACACCGCGCGCAACCGCTCGGGCGCATGGATCAACTTCAACGGCACGGCCGGGCTCTGGCGACGTGAGGCGATCGAATCGGCCGGCGGCTGGCAGCACGACACGCTCACCGAGGATGTGGACCTCTCCTACCGTGCACAGCTCGCCGGGTGGGACTTCCTGTTCCTGCCCTGGGTCCAGTGCCCCGCTGAGCTGCCGCCGGAGATCAACGCCTTCAAGAGCCAGCAGCACCGCTGGACCAAGGGCTCGATCCAGACGGCGATCAAGCTGCTGCCGACGCTGATGCGTGCGAAGGTGCCCGGACGCATCAAGCTCGAGGCGTTCTTCCACCTGACCAGCCCGATGGTGTACCTGTTCGTCACGCTGCTTGCGATGATGTTCTATCCCGTGATTGCCCTGAACGTGGACACCGCCAACGGCAGCGCGTGGTTCGGCATGCTGCTGGGCCTGAGCCTGTTCGGCCTGGGCACGATCTCGGCCACCGTCTTCTACATCGCCAGCCAACGCGCCCAGAAACGCAGCGTGCTTGCCACCATCCTCAAGGTGCCCCTGCTAATGGCGATCGGCATCGGGATCGCGCTGAACAACACCATCGCCTGCCTCGAAGCGCTGGTCGGTTACGACACACCTTTCGTGCGTACACCCAAGTACAACGCCGGCAGCGAACAGGGCTCGGGCGTGACAAGCATCATCCCGATCCCCAATATGAAAAGCTCGGTCTGCTTGCTCGAGCTGGCGATGGGCACATACATGATCTGGTGCATCTTCCTGTCACTGCACACCGGCCACCGCGCGGTGAGCATCCCGTTCCTCTGCCTGTTCGCGTCGGGGTACTTCTACGTCGGCGGCACCAGCCTCTGGACCCACCTGCGCGGCCACCTGGAAAGCCGACGCCCCCAGCCGCAAGTGGCGTAACACGGACAATCATGTACGGGCCGGGCTGTTTGCCGATATAGCTCATGTCATGGCTCACCCGTTACCCCCCGAGATCGTCGTCCAACCCACACCGAGAGGCGAACTGCTGGCGCTGCCGCAGCGTGACGTCGGCTGTATGCGTTTCATGGGTGTGCTGGCGATCCTGTTCGGGCTGGGATTCTCCAGCGCCGGGCTGTTTCTCATCCTGATCGAGGGCGGGGTGCTGGGCTGGTTATCCAACGGCCAATACGGCGGCGGCCAACCGCTCGATTGGTTCAAGGCCGCCTTCGGCGTGCCGTTTTTCTTAAGCGGTTTCGTCCCGATGTACCTTGGCAGCTTCCTGATGGGCGGGCGCGGCGAGATCGAGCTGCGCGACGAATGGCTGATCGTGACCCAGCGTTTCGGGCCATTACGCAAACGCAAGAAGATCGCGATCAAGAAGATCAGCAAGTTCCAGATCAAGACCGGCAACGCCGACGAAGGCCCGGAAGTGCTCTTGAAGATGATGGGCGCGCTGAACGTCACACTGACCGGCGGCGGCATGAAGAACGTGACCTGGGGCTACCCCAAGAGCATGCTGCGCGGGCTGGCAAAGTACCTGACCGAGCGCTGCGAAGAACGTGCGGGGGCCGTGCTGATCGACGGCGATCGCCCGACCATCGGGATCGAAGAACGGACACTAGGCGATCAGGTGGTACAGCCGGGGGAGGATGATGACGGCCCGCCGCTTGATGTATCTCCCCGGCCCGGCGACGCGGTTTCGATCATAGAGCACCACGCAGACGGACTCACCATCACCGTCCCGCCGGTGGGCATGCGCCGGGGCTCGAAAGGCATGTTCGGGTTCTCAATTCTGTGGAACGGCTTCATGGCCGTCTTCACCGTTGGCGCGTGTCTAGGCGGCGCGATGACGGACCCCGACGCCTGGGTGTTCTGGATCGTCGTGCCGGTCTTCTGGATCGTTGGGATTGTCATGGCCGTTGCAGCGGTCAACGCCGGGCGTCGAAAGGCCATCCTGGACGTCGTCGGCGATACGCTCTTGATCACCCGCCAGAGCATCTTCAAAACCCAGCAGCACGAATTGACACGCGACAACATCGAATGGATCCGCCGAGCCCCCAGCGGGACGGAAGTCAATGACGTACCGATCCTGAACCTACAGGTCAAGCCGAAGTCAGGCAAGAAGATTTCGCTATTGAGCCAACTTGCCGACGACGAGCTGGCCTGGATCGCGTCGGAATTACGACAGGCACTGCGGCTTGATCCCTGATCACATCCGCTCGACGGTTTCGATCCCAAGCAGGCCCAGGCCGAGCTTGAGCGTGCGGGCGACCAGTTCGCACAGCGCCAGGCGGCTGTTGCGCTGCGCGTCAGTCTCGGCGGTCAGCACGGGGCACTTCTCGTAGAACTTGTGGAAGCCCGAGGCGAGCTCATAGAGATACGTACACAGCCGGTGCGGCTCGAGGCTGTCGGCTACTGATGAAACGATGCGCGGCAGCTGCAATAGCTGAAGCGCCAGCGCCCGCTCCGCTTCGTGCTTGAGGCTGACATCGTCACCGGTGATGCTTGCCGGATCGACCTCGCCCTTGCGGAAGATCGAACGGATACGGACGTAGGCGTTGACCAGGTATGGCGCGGTGTTGCCCTCGAGCGCGAGCATCCGCTCCCAGTCAAAGACATAATCCTTGATCCGGTCGTTGCTCAGGTCGAAGTACTTGACCGCGCCGACACCGACCACGCGCGCGATCTGTTCGCGTTCTTCCGCCGGGATGTCGCCGGCTTTCTCCGCGATCACCTTCCCCGCCCTTTCGACGGCTTCATCCAGCACATCGGCGAGGCGAACCGTACCGCCCTCCCGTGTCTTAAACGGCTTGCGGTCCTTACCCATGATCGTGCCGAACGGGACGTAATCCAGCTGCGCCTCGCCGACCCAGCCGGCCTTCTCGGCGGCGGCGAAGAACTTGTTGAAGTGGTCGCGCTGCCGAGAATCAACGACGTAGACAAGCCGGGAGGCGTTCAGATTTTCGATGCGGTGGCGCAGTGCGGACAGATCGGTCGCGGCATAGCCGAACCCGCCGTCGGACTTCCGGATGATCAGCGGCGCATCATCGTTGTCATTGAAGACGCACAAAGCCCCTTCGCTCTGCTTGGCGACGCCCGTGGATTCAAGCGCCTCGGTCACAGTAGCGAGTTGATCGTTATAACTGCTCTCACCCTTGAGATCGTCGTCTTCTAATCCGACGTTCAACCTGGTGAAGATGTCGTTCATATGCCTGACGGATTCATCGATCAGCATGCGCCAAAGCGTCAGCGACTGTTCATCGCCGCCCTGCAGCGCAACCACGCGATTACGGGCCCGCTCGGCAAAGTCAGGATCGGCATCGTCGCGCTTCTTGGCTTCCTGATACAGCACGTTGAGATCGCCGATGTAGTGGTCGTCACTCTTCTCCCAGCCGGTGTCGATCAGGTGCTCCAGCAGCATGCCGAACTGCGTACCCCAGTCACCGACGTGATTCTGCCGGATGAGTGTTTGACCTTGGAAGTCGAGCACGCGCGCGATGGCGTCGCCGATGATGGTCGATCGGAGGTGCCCGATGTGCATTTCCTTGGCGAGGTTCGGGCTGGCGTAGTCGATGACCACGGTGGCGGGCGGGTCGGCCTCATCGATACCAAGCCGGTCGGACCCGGCGAGGCCGGCGAGCTGATCGTTCAGCATCCTGGCGCTGAGCGTCAGGTTAATAAAGCCCGGCCCCGCGACCTCGGCGGAGTCGATCACATCGCCGGTCTGCAGCTTCTCCCGGATGGCCTCGGCGACGTCACGCGGCTTCTGCCCCAGCTTCTTGGCAAGGCCCATCGCAAGATTGGCCTGGTAATCGCCGAACTTGGGATTACCCGCCAAGCGCAGGATCGGGTCGGCGTCGGCGTACTCCGGCCCGAACGCGGCGGCAACGGCCTCAGACAAGAGCCGCTCAAGTGTGGATTGGATATCTGGCATAGGCCGGAGAGGATCGGGGAATCGACGTCCGGCGTCAAATCGACAGGCAGGACTTATGATTTGAGATTGATGATTGATGATTTGGCCTGTCAGGCCACACTCAAGCCAGCATGCCACCTATAGGTAGGTCACCGGCATGGTCAATCATAAATCATCAATCTGAAATCATAAATGAGATTACACCGCTTCCTGCTGCAGGTCGGTGCTGCGGTGCTGAAGCTGCGCCTTAAGGCGGGCGAGGATCGAGCTGTGCATCTGGCTGACGCGCGACTCGGACAGGTCCAGCGTCACGCCGATCTCTTTCATGGTCATCTCTTCGTAGTAGTAAAGGATGACGATCAGTCGCTCGGCCCGGCTCAGGCCCTTGGTGATCAGGTCCTTAAGGTCGCGTTTCTGCACGGCCTTGAACGGATTGACCTGCTTGGCGTCTTTAAGCACGTCGATCTCACGGACATCTTTGTTCGAGTCGGTCTCGAACCACTTGCGCGACAGCGAGACCACGCCGACGGCACCCGCGTCCTTGCGGATCTTGGCGAACTCTTCATCATCAACGCCCATCTTCTGGCAAAGCTCGTCATCGGTTGGCTTGCGCCCAAGCTCCATCTGCAGCGACCGCCGGGCCTGTTCGACCTGGCTGGATCGGCTGCGCACCAGACGGGGGACCCAGTCCATCGAGCGGAGCTCGTCGAGGATCGCGCCACGGATACGCGGGGCGCAGTATGTTTCAAACTTCACGCCGCGCTCCAGGTCGAAGGCGTCGATCGCATCCATGAGCCCGAAGATGCCGGCGCTCATCAGGTCGTCGATGTCGACCTCGTCGGGCAGCTTGGCGTAGATGCGTTCGGCGTTGTACTTGACCAGCGGCAGGTAGTTCTCCATCAGCTGGTTGCGGAGCGGTTCCGTGCCGAGCTTCTTGTACTCAAGCCAGACGTCGAGGATTGGATTATCTTTCGGTGTCGCTGTTTTCACCGACTGCCTGGTCTTCGCCATCGTCTACTCCTTGACCGGCTCAACGCCTGATTGCGGTTCCGTCCGCGGCGTGATGTGATCGTATTGTGGTACTGCTATCGGAGGTTGTGAGAAACGACTTCGGGCCGCCCCAGCCGCTGGGTGACTGACAAGATCCCCCCGCTTACGAATCGGGCACACTGTCTTCGGGTATCGGGTGTTGCTGTTTGTACTGGTGGATGTGATCGAGCACGGCCCACTGCGCGACGATACCGACGACGTAGCCGATGCACCAACACAGGACCATGACACAGATCGCGCGGAAGATGATGGTGGGAGCGCTGTTGCCCGCGTGCATGCCGACAACGATCGCCGCGGCGAAACTGATAAGGGAGAAACAAGATGCGATGACACGGGCGGGGATGGTAGAGCACTCCTTTGCTCGATGATCAATCCGTTGGGCCTAATATAGCTGATCGCGCGCGTGTGTGAAGGGCAAAAACATGACCGACCTAAAAATTTTTCACGTTGACTGTCTGTCGATCAATGAGACATTTTGTCATCCGACCAGCCACGATGCCATGCGACGGAAAAACCCCTGCGAGCGCGGCGTGGCTGCGTGGCGATCGATGCGGTGCGCCAGACGGTGAAGACACATGCTTGCCGGGCTGGCCGGGTGCTCGAGCACGAAAGGCTGACGACGACGCACCGCGTGCGGCACGCGCGTATCGCTTAACACATGGCCCGCGTACACAGGCGACTGACGAAGGAACCGCCGACACACCCCCGCGACGCGCACGTGTACGTCGCGCGCTTCGCGCTCGTCGCGAACCTGGTTCACCAATAACCGGACATCCAGGTCGTCGGCCTGACGGCAGGCGGTCTTGATCACCGCGTAGGCGTCGGTGATCGCCGTCGGCTCGGGGGTGGTGACCACCAGCACCTGGTCCACTGCGACCAGGAATCCCAAGACGTTAGGGCCCACGCCCGCGCCGGTATCGATCAGGATCAGGTCGGCGTCGTGCTCCAGATCGTGCATCTGATCCATCAGCCGGGCGCGCTCAAACTCGCCCAACGCCGCCATCTGCGACAGCCCCGAGGCCCCGGCGATCAGCCTGAATCCGCCCGGCGCTTCGACCATCGCCTCCTGCAGTGAACATTGTCCAGCGACGACATGCGAGAGGTTCCGCGGGGCATTGAGGTTGCAGATCACGTCGGCGTTGGCCGTGCCCAGGTCGGCGTCCATGAGGATCACACGCCGGCCCATCTGCGCCAGCTGGACCGCTAAATTTACACTTACACTGGTCTTGCCCACGCCGCCCTTGCCGCTGGTCACAGCCAGCGTCGTGGCGCGCAGGGCCGACGGCTGATGCACCTGGATCGGCGCAACATTCTCACGTGACCGGTCCTCGGCGACCAGTTCTCTCAGGGCTTCGGCTTGGTCAGCGATCACTTCTCCCTCCTGACTCACAACCCAGCACCAGCTCCGCCAATCGGTTCGGGCACCCCGGCTCGATCTGATGTGGCACTTCCTGCCCGGTCGTTACGTAACTGAGACGTTTATCCGCCTTGCCTAACACGTTCAATATCACACCAAAGGTAACCGCTTCATCCAGTTTCGTAAAGATGATCCGGTCCGTATGGACACAGCTGAACCGTTCGACGGTCTCCATCAGCACCTGCTGGGAGCAGGTCGAGGAAAGCACCAGGTGCGTCTCCTGCGGCTTGGCGATCGCCAGGAACTCGGACAATTGGCTCAGTCGATCGCCGTCCCGCTGGCTCCGGCCGGCGGTGTCGATCAATACCACGTCGTACGAGGCGCAGCGGTCCAGCGTCTTCTGCATCTCCTCGGGCTTAAGCACGACGTGAACCGGCACACCGATGATCCCCGCGTAGGTGCGGAGCTGATCGACCGCGGCGATGCGGTAGGTGTCCAGCGTGATCAGCGCGACGTTCTTCTTCTGTTTGATCTTGAACGTGGCGGCGAGCTTGGCGATGGTCGTCGTCTTGCCCACACCGGTCGGCCCGACCAGCGCGATCGTCCGCGGACGACCATCGCCGACAGACAAGTCTTGGCTACCCTCGGCTGGGGCATCGATAACGGCATCCGGATCGGTCGGCATGTACTCGGTGAGGAGCTTACGCACCGCATCCTGACAGGTCCGCTCACATTGCAACTGCTCGTCGGTCAATGCCGCGCGCACCTTGCAGACAACTTCTTCCGCCAATTCACACGCCACCTCCTGTTGAAGCAGCGCCGCGTATTGCTGGCTCAGGCCCTTGGGCATCATGCTCGCCGCGGCACCCGCTTGCTGCTGATGCATCATCCGCGACACCATCTGCTTGACCGCGTCCATCTCTTTGGCGAGCCGGCCGCTGTCGCGTTCAAGCGGCGCCGTCACCACGGCGGGAGAAGCCGACATCGTGACAGGCGGATCGAGCGTGGCGGTGGCGGAAGACGAACCGAGGGCCGGAGCCGGTTGCGTCTGTTCGATTTCAGCGCGGGCGGCGGCATAGGTACGGCGGATCAGATCGCCTGCGGTCGCGTGCTGCTTCGGGTCGGCCGGCGCGATGGCTGGACGCCGCTTGGGCAGTGCGGCCTGACGCTGTGTGGTTGCCGTGCGACGACGCGCCTGTGCCACCTCCGAGCCCTTGCCGGCGGTCACTTCGACCACGCTGCGTGCGCCCAGCCCCATAACCCCGCCACGCTTGTAGCTGCGTGTATGCAATACGACGGCGTCGGAACCAAGATCACGCTTGATCAGCGCCAGCGCTTGTGCCATCGATCCCGCGGTGTAAGTCTTCAGATTCAATTAACAGCCCCTTCTAAGGTTTCTGACATCCGGTCGCCGGCCGGCTGCTGGGTCTGTACCATCCCAAGCGCCTCGACCTCGACCCCCTTACTCACCTCGTTATACCCCAGCACCGCCGCGTTCGGCAGGTGCGGCTCAACCAACTGACGGACCGGTCCGCGTACCTGCGGCGACGCCAACACAACCGGGTGGTGTCCCATCTGAGTCAACCGGCCCAGTTCTTCGATCAATGCTGCGCTGATCCGGTTCGCGACGGCCGGGGGCATCGTCATGCTTGTGCCCTCGTTGGACCGCTCGATGTAGCCGTTGATCTGATCCTCGAGCGCCGGGTCAAGGCTAACGCAATACAGCTTATTGATCGTCTTGCCCGGCGTCGTGCCATCGCCTTCGGGCTCAGACACCGTATAGAGATTACAAATCGTTCGGCTCAGGGAATTACGCACATACTCGGTCAGCACATCCAGGTCACGCGTGCGCGTCGCCCAGTCACCAAGCGTTTCAACGATGACCTCAAGATCGCGCACGGGCACGCGCTCGGCCAGCAGGTTCTGCAGCACGCGCTGAAGTTCACCGGGCTTAACCAGCGGCGGCTTGTCGCCCTGGGCCTGAAGCACCTCTTCGCAGAGCTTCGGCGCACGGTCCTTGAGCTGGATGATCAGGTTGTTGGTCTCTTCGCGTGTCAGCAGCTCACGCGCATGGTTGCGGACGACCTCGGTGATGTGCGTCGCCAACACATCGGTCGCACCGACGACGGTGTAGTTCAGCGCCTCGGCCCGCTCCTTCTGCCCCGGGCTGATCCATACCGCTTCCAAACCGAACGCCGGCTCGACGGTCTTGACGCCCTGCAGCGGCTCACTCGCCAGCCCGCTATCCATCGCCAGGAACTGACCCGGATGCACCGTCCCCTCGGCCATCACGTTGCCACGGATCTTGATCTGGTAGTCGTTGGGCTGAAGCTGCATATTGTCACGGATACGCACCGGCGGCATGACCAGCCCCATCTCGCTGGCGAGTTGTCGTCGGATCATCGTAATACGATTCAGTAGGTCACCGCCCTGTGACTGATCCACTAGCCGCACCAGGCCGTAGCCGACTTCCAGTTCAAGCGTGTCAACCTTCATGACCTCCTCGACCGGTGCATCTTCCGGGCGCGGGGCCGCGGCGGCCTGCTCTGCCTCGACCTGAGCGGTCTGATAGGCGGTGCGCTGGGTGACGAAGACGAACCCGCCCAGACCGAGCCCAAGCAACAGCATCGGCGCGGTGGGCAGCGGGGTGAGTAAACCCATGAGGACGAGGAACCCGCCGGTGATACCAAGCGCCGCCGCGCGACTGGTCAGCTGGCCGGTCAGCTCCGTGCCCAGGTCCTGCCGGCTGCTGGAGCGTGTCACGATCAGGCCGGCGGCGATCGAGATAACAAACGCGGGCAGTTGCGAAACCAGCCCGTCGCCAACGGTCAGGCGGGTGAACACGTCGACCGACTCGGCCATCGTCCAGCCGTTCATGAACACACCGATCGCGAACCCGCCAAGGATATTGACGACCGTGATGATGATGCCGGCGATCGCGTCGCCTCGCACGAACTTGGCGGCACCGTCCATCGCGCCGTAGAAGTCGGCTTCCTGAGCGATGGCTTCACGGCGTTCTCGTGCCGTGTTCTCATCGATCAGGCCGGCGTTGAGGTCGGCGTCGATCGCCATCTGCTTGCCGGGCATACCGTCCAACGTAAACCGGGCAGCGACTTCCGAGATGCGTGTCGCGCCCTTGGTGATGACGACGAACTGGATGATGATCAGGATGCTGAACATCACCACGCCGACCACGACCGATGAGCCGGTCACGAACTCGGAGAACGCCTGGATCACCTTCCCCGCCGCGGCGGTGGCCTGGGTCGGCGAGGCGGCGTCGGCCGAGAGGATCATCTTGGTCGTTGCGATGTTCAGGACCAGCCGGAACAGCGTCGTGCCGAGCAGCAGCGAGGGGAACACGGAAAAGTCCAGCGGGCTTTCGACGAAGATCGTCGTCAGCAGGATCACCGCCGCCAGCGCGATGTTCATGGTGATCATCAGGTCCATGAGCATCGGCGGCATCGGCACGACCACCATCGACAACATCCCGATAAACGCGATCGGCACAAGCAGCGGCCGGTACGCGCTGAGGCGTTGCATCCAGGGGGGCGAGTTGGTTAAGCCTTTAGCCATGTTAATTAGCCGCAAATGAACGCAAATAAACGCGAATAGGGCCTAGTGATCGAGTACGATCCGCTTAAACTCCACTTTGGGTTTCTGGAAGTTAAAAAGGAGACACAAGCTGAGGCCCGTGCCTTTCAGGTAGTTAAGACACTGTGCAAGATGCTCCTGAGCAAAAGCATCCACACACTTAAGCTCCACAAGCAACAATTCTTCGACCAGCATATCTGGCACATAATCACCAACGACAACATCCTTATACCGTATCTGAAACGGTAGTTGCTGAGTCACACTCAGACCTCTTAAACGCAATTCATGGACAAGCGCGTTCTCGTACACTTTCTCAAGATAGCCCGCACCAAGCTCATTACTGACATCAAAAGCAGCACCAATACATTGGCGTGCGAGTTCCTCAATATATTCGCGTGCATTCGCGTTCATTTGCGGCTAATACCTATGCTGTCTTCTTTCCACTGAGCCGGTAGACGTATGCCAGGATTTCCGCCACCGCGGCGTAGTGTTCGGGGGGGACCTCGTCGCCGACCTCGACGCTGCGGTAGAGCGCCTGGGCCAGCGGTTTGCGTTCGACCAGGGGGATGCCGTGCGCGACCGCGATCTGCCGGATGCGCATCGCCATGAAGTCGGCACCCTTGGCGACCACCTTCGGGGCGCGCATCTCATCGGAGTCGTACTGCAGCGCGATCGAAAAGTGCGTCGGGTTGGTGACGATGACGTCGGCGTTGGGCACGGCCTGGGCGATCCGCTGCATCGCCAGCTGCCTGGCGACGCGGGTGCGCCGCTGCTTGACCATCGGGTCGCCCTCCATCCGCTTCATTTCTTCCTTGACGTCCTGCTTGCTCATCTTCAGGTCCTGCTCGTGCTGCCAGCGTTGGAACGCGTAGTCCATGATGGCCATGATCAGCAGCAGCAGCGCCAGCTTCAGCGCCAGGCTGTACACGATCGTGCCGGCCGCGGCGAAGGCCTGCAGCGCCTGCATTTCAGCGATGTGCAGGATCCTGGGCATGTCGGAATAGACGAACCAGCCGGCGACCAGCGCGATCACGATCACCTTCAACACGCTCATCAACAGACGCATCCCCGCACGCATACTGAAGAGATTCGCGACGCCCTTGATCGGGTTGAGCTTGCCGAAGTTCGGCTGGAGCGGCTTGAGTGTCAGCAGGAACCCGACCTGCCCCAACGAAGCGAGCAACCCGATCGCGGCGATCGCCAACACGATCGGCCCCAGCGCGACGGCAAACATGTACACGCTGTAATACACCGTCTCGCCAAGCCCCTCGGTGCGCGTCGGATTGGCCAGGTGCTCACTGTTGAGCAGCACACGGGTGGTGTGCCCGAGGACCATGATCATGCGCGTGCCCAAGATGTTCAGCGCGACGATAGCGGCGAGCAGCATGACCGCGGCGGTCAGGTCGGTGCTGCGGGCGACGTTGCCGTCGGCGCGTGCTTCCTGCTTTCGGCGTGGCGTTGGGGCCTCGGTTTTTTCGAAGTTATTCTCAGCCATACTTCGTTACTTACACACCAAAGAAAAACGCGATGTCTTCGAGCATCAGCAGCAGCTCATCGACGTAAACCCATGCGCCGATGGCGATGAACGCGATCAGCAGGGTCGTGCCATTGAGGATGCGGATCGTGAAGCCAACGCTCATGATGTTCAGCTGGGGCACGGTGCGTGCGATAAAGCCCAGCGCGACGGTCTGGAGGAAGATCAGGCACAGCAGCGGCGCCGCGATGCGGAACGCCATCTGGAAGATGACGGTGAGCATGCCCTTGATCAGTTCGATGAGCCCGGCGAAGTTGGCGAACCCGCCGATGGGGACGCTGTCGAAGCTGCCGACCAGGACCATCAGCAGGACCCGGTGCCCGCCTAGGATGGCGAAGATCGCCAGCGCCAGCATGAATAACGTATTGGCGATCACGCCTGACGACTCGCCGGACTCGGGATTGACCAGGTCGGCGAAGCCCAGGCCGATCTGCTTGTCGATCACGTCGCCGCCGAGCTGCATCCCGATCATGGGCAGGCTGGCGCAGTAACCGATGATCAGCCCGACAATCAACTCGAGGAACACGATCGGGAGCAGCGCCCAGAGGTTGATATCCCGATCGATCAGCGGCGCAAGCATCGCCGCCGAATCGCGTCCGGGGTTCAGGAGCATCGGGTAGACACAGAAGGTCAGCGTCAGGACGAGCATGATCTTGACGGTTCGCGGGATCGTGGTGCTGCCGAAGATAGGCGCGAGGATGAAGATGCCGGACAGCCGGAACATGACCATCAGCCATGCGGGGACGTGATCCAAAAGTGGTCCGAAGTCACCGATCAAATTACTGGGCCTCCCTGCCCGATCGGAATCCGCAGGCTCCGCCTGCGTGAAGTGACAACACTATAACCGTAACTGTTAGCTTCCGCCGAACATACGCGTCGCAAAATCCATGATCTGATTCGTGATCCAGGGCAGCACGAAGATCGCGGCCAAACCCATGCCGACGATCTTCGGCACGAAGCTCAGCGTCTGCTCCTGCACCTGCGTCACCGCCTGCAAGAGGCTGACCAGCAGGCCGATGATTAGCGCCGCGCCCAGGATCGGCAGCGACAGCAAAAGCATCAGCGTCAGTGTCTCACGCACGACGTCGATCGCCTGTTCCACGGTTATCGCCATCATCAGACCTTTCACCAATTCACCCGGCGCGCAGCGGTAGCGCACCAAAACTCACTACGTCGTCACGCCCGGCACCGCAAAGCTGGAGAGCAGATTCCCCGCCACCAGCATCCAGCCGTCCACCAACACAAACAACAACAGCTTGAACGGCAGTGAAATCAACACCGGCGGCAGCATCATCATGCCCATCGAGATCAACACGCTGGAGATCACCATATCGATAATCAAGAACGGCAGATATAACTGAAAGCCCATCAGGAACGCGACCTTCAGCTCGCTGAGGATGAACGCCGGGACCAGCGTGATCATGTCCACGTCCTTCTCCAATGTCAGCGTCTCCGGCGCACTGGTGTCGATCCCGCGGTACTCCAGGATCATGAAGACGTCCGCCTCGTTGCCGGCGTACTGGATCTGGTCGAACATGAAAGACTTGATCGGCCCCTTCGCAAGCTCCCAGGCCTCGACTTCGCCGATCTCGTTCTCCGTCAGCGGGATAATCGCCTTCTCGTTGATCTCCGAGAACGTCGGCGCCATCACCAGCAGTGTCATGAACAGCGACAACCCGACCAGCACCTGCGACGGCGGCAGGGACTGCGTGCCCAGCGCCTGACGCAGCAGCGCGAGCACGACGATGATGCGGGTGAAGCTGGTGCACATCACCAGGATCGCCGGTGCCAGCGACAGGACGGTCAGCAACAGGACGATGGAGATCGTGACGTGGTAGTTGCCGTCGTCGTCCGAATCGGGCAGGGCTTCGCCGGCCGCGCGGACGATCGAGCCGACATTGGTTGCGTCGTATGCGTCTGATGCCTGGCCCATGGTGGGCGTTGCCGTGATAAGCAGGCACAGCGCCGCTAACAAGCCCGCGATAACGATCACCCAGATGTGGCGCTGGTGTGCGGTCACGACGCCCCCCCATCCCGGCCCATCGACCGGACCCGGCTGAGCAAGCCCGAAACGCTCTCACGCACACGGCCGCCCGGTTCGGCATCCACCAGCACCTCGTCGCCCGGCCCACCGGGGTCCGCCTCGTGCTGGTCGTGGAACTTGTTCAGGAACTGGCTGAACCCCTGGCTGATGCTGGCGGGCTTGGCGGCGCTCACGGCACCGAGGATGTCCGCAACCTCCTCCGGCTGATCAATGCTGGCAAGTGTCCGCATCCCGGAAGATGAATCACTCACCACCAACACACGCCCGCCGACGCGCAGCAGCATCACGTGGCTGCGCGGCGCGACAGTGGTCCGGCTGAGCACCTCGACCACGGGGCTGGCATACGAAGCAACCTTCCCGCCCATGCGGGTGTAGACGTAACGTACACCCAGCGCCAGCGCGATCACGATGCCCAGCGCGGTGATCGTCTGCAGCAGCCACGCGACCCCGCTACGGCTCTTCGGTGACGAATCATCCAGGCTCCTGCCCGGCCGAAGCAGCGGCGTACGCACACTCGACACATCGGTATCGTCTTGAAGGATGGGCGTACCCTCGGCCTTGTCAAGGCCGGTCGATTCTGATTGTGAGGGTGTAGCCGATTCAGAACCGTTGGGGAGATCAATGTTGTCCTGCTGCTCGGCGAGGTGCTGGGCCAGACGTGTCATGCGGCCGTCGGAATCAACCTGCGCTTCGTCAGCAGAAGCGTGCTGCAAGGGCGCGCAGCACAGCAGCATACACACGACATATAGATAGGCTGCTGACCTGTTCACCGCTTGGCCCTCCTGGCCTTGGGTGCCGTAACTGGGTCACGGCTTTGGGCATCCTGCCCGAGTGAACGATTGTCTATCTCACGATCGCCCTACACAGAGGGCATCATACCACTTGCTGCTGATCCTGCGTGGCCTGTTCGGCTTCATCCTGAAGGTTCGCCACGATCTCACTGACACGGATACAGAAGTTGTCGTTGAGCACCAGCACCTCGCCGCGCGCCACGAGCCGTTGGTTGACATACACATCCACCGGATCGCCTGCGAGCTTGTCCAGTTCGACGACGCTGCCGGCGTTGAGCTTGAGGACATCCTCGACGAGCATCTCGGTCCGTCCGAGTTCGACGGAGACATGCAGATCGACGTCGCCGAGCATGTCCAGGCCGGTCGGCACCGCCGGGTTGCCGGGGACGAAGCCTTCTTCGCCGGTGTCCGCGGTTTCGGCAGCCTCTTTGATATCACTGAGCGAGGACTGCGCCTCGTTCAGCGCAGCCATCATCTGCGCCTCGGCTTCCGCCTCGGTCGCGCTCTTGGCCTGGTCGTTGCTGGTTTCGTCTGCCATGGTTCGTCCTTGAAGTCCCTGGCGGGTAATTCGGTGTTTCGGCCTGAAGCGGCTGATTCTACTGTATTCAGCCCGCCGGTTGGCTACATGTCGGCGCGGATCCGGATGCACTTCTTCATAAACGTGCCCAGTACATAGGGTGAGCCGTCCTCGGCCACACCCAGCTTAGCATCCAGCACGGCGCTGACCTGACGTGTCAGCGTCGCCAGGTCTGGTTCCATCATGTAAGAAGGTTCGGCCCGCCGGAAGATCGTCGCGACCTCCGTGCTCAGCTGGGCCTGCATGCCTTGGATCTGCTGATCGATCATTTCCATGTGCTTGTTGCGGACCATCACATAGATTTCGGTGTCATACAGGTAGCTGCGGCCGGTGCGGGTGTTCTGGAACTTCTCCTGGATAACCAGGACCTCGACCTCCTTCTCGGCCTCGGCCATCTCATCCGACACGGTCGCGTCGGCCTGGATCGGCTCGGGCCCCTTGGCGAGGATAAACACCGCACTGATCGCCACGCCCTCGATCACCAACGCGATCAGCAGCACGATCGCCGTCTTCAGCGGCAGCTTCTTCTGCGCTTCGGGGGCCTCTTCCGTCGATTGCGTCGTGTTTTCATCGGCCATGGTCGGTTCGTCCGTCTTCTTATCTAGGTCTACCAGAAGTTCTGGGGCTGTCGCACGGCGGTGTCGCTGGTCAGGGTTTCGCTGACCATGATTTCGACACGGCGGTTGGCCTGCTGTGAAGCCGGGGTGTAGGCCTGTTTCTTCAGCGGCTCACGGTCCGCCACGCCCATCAACCTTACCTGCTCACGCCGGAGCCCGATCTCGTCGCTGATCAGGTACTCCATCACGGCCTTGGAGCGCTGGTAGCTGAGGTCCCATAAATCGACCCCTTCCGCCACCAGATCGACCTCCGCGGTCGCGGCGTGGCCTCGCAGTTCCACGATATTGTTCGTACCGCGGATATTGATCTCCTCGTTCTCCATGAGATTGAGGATCTGGGCCTTCGCCCTATCGTCTAGATCGGCCGATCCGGGCTGGAACGTAAGTCGCCCCCCGACAGGGATGTATTGCGCCGGCCGGACGCTGGTGACACGCTGATCCCGGCCGGTGATCCCCGGGTCGTCGGTATTGGCCGTCTGGTTCTGCCGTCGCTGCTGGTTCTGCACCGTCTCGAGGATCTGCACCAGCGTCAGCGCCGGGTCGTTATCCGTCGGCAGCCGGCCGCCGCCGCCTTTCATCCCGAACGACTTCTTCACCTCCTCGACCACCGCCTTCCACTTGTCCTCCTTCTTGATCTCCGAGAGCGAGACCAACAGGATGAAGAACGTCAGCAGCAGCGACATCATGTCGCCGAAGGTCATGACCCAGTCGGGGGCACCGGCCGGAGGACATTTAGACTTACCTGCCATGGATGGGTCTGATGATGAGGGCGGTTAAGGGTTGGTGATGAGTTAACGACTGAATCCCGAAACCCGGCACCCCCGGCACCGAATCCCGCTGCCTGATCTACGCAGCGTCCTTGGCGTCTTCTT
Organism: Phycisphaeraceae bacterium; assembly: GCA_965230275.1. Classification (GTDB taxonomy): domain Bacteria; phylum Planctomycetota; class Phycisphaerae; order Phycisphaerales; family Phycisphaeraceae; genus JAJRRS01. Next base: position 135,113 of record CBDDKO010000001.1, read on the forward strand.
CCGGCCGTTCGCCCGGCGGGAGGTAGGTACGCAGTTTCTGTTCGACGATACGGGGGTTGTCACCGCTCTGGATGGCCATGACACCCTTGATGATGATGGTGCGGTACAGGACTTCCTCGGCGGACCGCCTGCCCAAACGGTCGGCCAAGGGCAGGGCCAGCGCGTTGGCGATGATCGCGCCGTACATGGTCGTCAACAGCGCGACCGCCATACCGGGGCCGATCGCCGCCGGGTCGTCCATGTTGCTAAGCATGATGACCAGGCCCACCAGCGTCCCGATCATGCCGAACGCCGGGGCGTACTTGCCGACCGTGTCCAGCAGCGCCTTGCCCGAGTCGTGGCGCTCGGCGAGGTTGTCCAGGTCGTTGTTCATGACCTGCTCGATCAGTTCAGGGTCCGTCCCGTCGACCGCCATCTGGATACCGCGGACGATAAACGGATCGTCAATATCCTTGGTCGTGCTCTCCAGGCTCAGGATGCCGTCCCGGCGTGCGACCTCGGCGTATGACACCATGTCCTCGATCAGCTTCGGGATACTCGGCGAGCTGTAGAACACCGCTCGCTTTATCACCTTGATTAGCGTCTTGATGTTCTTGACCGGGAAGGCATAAAACATGACCATCGAGGTCATCCCGATGACCAGGACCATACTGTTCTTATCGAGGAACATCGTGATGTCGCCGCTGCCGAACAGCGCCCACATCAACAGCACCCAGATGCCGAGAAAACCAATCAGAATGCCCAGATCCATATGCGCACCTCATCACGGGCTGAAAACCAGCCCATGGGGTGTTTATCGGTCCATCGCTTGGTGAATATTTAAGAAGTCTTGCCGCGAAGAACCGCCCACGACACGGTAGAAAACGCGCTGAGCAACGGTGCTTGTGATGTATCGAGGATCAGCTCGGTGGGAGCAGCCGACGCAGGCTTCGGCCGTACTCGATCACCAGATCGACGACCTCCTGCATCCGCTCTTTTACGATCATATGATCACCGTTCAAGAGTGTGATCGTCGTGTCAGGGTTCTCCTCAACCGTTCGGATGAGTTCGGCGTTGACCACGAATTGTTTGCCATTTAGGCGTGTGACGGTGATCATTTGTGCTCGGCTTGAGGATTGGGTCTTGAGGCATGGGTGCTTAAATAACACGTTGTCGTCAATGCTGTAAAAGGCTTTGACTCAAGACTCACGCCTCAAGCCTCAAGCCTGCGTATCACCTGACCGCGGCGAGCAGTTCCTGGATCAGCTCGTCACTGGTGGTCAGGACACGTGAGTTGGCGCTGAAGCCGGTGCTGGCGCTGATCAGGTTGATGAACTCCTCAGCGAGTTCGACGTTGGATAGTTCCAGGCTGCGTCCGATAACTCGACCGGACCCGCCCTGCCCCGGGCTGACGACGGTGGCGATGCCGCTGTTGATCGTTGGGCGATAGAGGCTGCCGCCGAACTCTTCCAGGCCGTTATTATTCGCGAAGACCGCCAGGGGGACACGGCCCAGATCACGCAACAGGCCGTTGGAGAACACGCCGGAGATCGTGCCGTCCTCACCGACGCTGAAGTCTTCGAGCGTGCCGATCTGCGAGCCGTCCTGTGCGATCGCGGCGATCTGGCTGCTGGTGTCGGTCAGGCTGGTGACCGTGGCAAACGGATCGTCGAACTGCAGGTTGATCAGCAGCGGGGTAATAGCGCCGGTATCGGCCCGGTCGATCGAGATGCTCGGGTTGGCCACGCTCAGCAGGTTGCCTTCGGTATCGAACGACAGCACGCCGGTGCCCAGAGCGAGGTCCAGGTCCGTGTCGTCCCGGCTGTCGGCGTAGTACCGCCACTCCGTGCCGGTCGTCGTCTGGGATTCGAGGACGAAGCGCAGGTCAATCGCGACCTCGGACCCAAGGCTGTCGAACGCGATGAAGGTGGTACGGGTCGAGCCGCCGTTGGCCTCCTGGGTATTGGTGAACCCGAAGGCGACGGTGTTTACGTTCTTGATGCTCGAGGCGCTGAAGAGGATACCGTTATCTTCGCCGACGTTGCCCTCGACAAGGATCTGCCCGCCGGCGATCGTCACGCCGGGCGTGCTGGTGCCGCTGCTGATCGAGGTGTCGATACCAAGTACGTCGTCGAGGAACTGGAGGAAGTCATCGACCGTGGTCCCGAAGTCGTCGCTGTCGGTCGTGTTGGCGGCACCGATCTCGAAGGTCGAGTCACCGACATTGGCCCCGCCCTTGGTCACGTTGGCCACGGTGATGACGTCGCCCGCGTTGAACAGCAGGTTGCCATCCACGTCATACATAGACGCCAACGAGTCCGTACCGAGTAGCTGTGTGGTCGCGAGCGCATCCGAGTAGAGCACCTCGCTGGCGCTGATGCTGCCGACGGTCGCCACATCACCGCCTGCATTGAAGTTGCCCTTGAACTTCACATTCTCGGTCGCCTCGGCGATGGTGGTCACACCGACCGGGATCGTGATGTTCTGCAAGAGGCCCTCGACGACCTCGAAGTTCTCATCCACGCCGAAGCCCTGGACGAGGCCGCCGTCGGAGTTGACGAGGTTGAAGTCGCGGTCGAGGACAAAGTTGCCGGTGCGTGTGTAACGGGTGTTGCCTTCAAGCTCGACAATGAAGAAGCCGTTGCCCTCGACCGCCATGTCGGTGTTGACGCCGGTCGGCTGCAGCGAGCCGGTCGAGAAGTCGCGTGTGATCGAGCTCATACGTGTGCCCAGGCCCATCTGCGAGGGGTTGGTGCCGCCGAGTGTACCGGTCGGTGCCGAGCCGGTGGTTAGCCGCTGCGAGATTTCAGTCTCGAAGGTGATCCGGCTCTTCTTGTAGCCGGTGGTGTTCACGTTGGCGATGTTGTTACCGCTCACGGCCAGGAGCTTGGAATTGGCGGTGATGCCGGTGAGGCTGCTGAAGAGTGCGGTCTGTAACGCCATGTTGGGGCTCCTGCTGTTTTTTCGCCGGTGGTCCGGCGGGTACTGATGAAACGGGTTTATGTCTGCGTGTCGCCGGCGACGATCTGCCGCAGCGACGCGTTATGGATCGAACCGATCCCGGTCAGGCCGGGCAATGGATCGGACTGGTTAGTGGGTTGGGCATCATCTGATTTTTCTGCGGCCACAACGCCATCCGTCGAATCGGCGGCCCGCAACGTTTGATCGGACCCGGCTAACGGCTCCGATTGCCTGGCTTCATCCAGGAGCGACTCGAAGCTGCGCGACTCGATCGGCAGCTTGCTGTCCGGGCGCGGCGTATTGGATACCGGTGCCGGGCTGACCGCCGGCATGAGCATCCTTAATAAGTCGCCGCTGTTGGACACGTTCGATCACTCCATCAATCTACATACGATTACTCTGAGAATTCCGAGAAACGCTGGACCGCGCCAGCCGAGAGACGCTGGCCGGTATCGAGCTCCAGGATCAGGTCGTCATCCTCTGACACAACACTGGTGACGACGCCTTCGATCAGTGTGTTCGCTTCGTTAAACCCGCTGACCATCTTCCCGACCAGGGCACTGGAGTTGAGGATGATCAGGTTACGCAGCAGCTGCTGGACGATCTGGGTATCAAAGTCGCCCAGGTTCCCGACGTCGGTCACGCGGTTGGCTTCCAGCCGTGTGCCGTCCTGCAGCCGAAGGATCGGGTTGCCGTTTTCGATGATCAACGAGCTGACGATGCCGGAAACGGCCTGGTTGCTGCTGTTCAGCCCGGAGACCTCCTGGCCGATCAGGCCGCTGGCCGAGGAGATGGCGTTCTGGTTGACCATCTGCTGGAGCTGATCGTTCAGGTTGGTCTGACTCTCGATGTTACGCAGGCTGGAGAGCTGCTCAAGCAGCGCCGCCGAGTCGTTGGGCTCGAACGGGTCCTGCTGGGTCAACTCGGTGACGAGGATGTTGACGAACTCTGCGCTGGACATTTCAGCGAACGCGTTCGTGCCGTTGGTCTCGGTTGCCTGACTGGCGGCGATGCCACCGATTGCGCCTGCGGACATAATCAAACTCCTGATTCAGCGGGCTAGAAGCCCGGCCGGTTTACGCGGCCTGTGTCATTTCCTGTTCGAAGTCTTGCGGCTGTGCGTCGTTGTTGTCGTTGCGGTCTTGACGGTTGCCCTGGTGGGCAAAGCCGCCGCGGCTTCGGCCGTCGTTCGGCTCGCCGTCGCGGCTCTGCTGGGCGTCCTGCTGCAGTGACGACTGCGACGAGGACGACAGGGTCTGCACGCCGATCCGCTCTACGCCAAGGCCCTGGCTTTCAAGTGCCGAGCGGAGCTGGGACATCTGCTGGTTGAGCATCGTGCGCGTCGATTCGGTTTCGGCGTGGAACTGGACGTTGACCGAGCTATTCTGGATCTGCAGCTGGATGCGGACGGTGCCCATCTCGGGCGGGGTCAGCCTGAGCGTCACCGACCCGCCCTTCTGCTGCACCGCGTTCTGCATACCGCGTGCGATGCGGGCGGTGTTGATCTGCGTGTTGTCCTGTGTCTGGACCTGCGCCGTCTGTCCCGGGGCCGACGGCGCGGCGGTATTCGTCACGCTCCCGTCAACCGCGGTGAACGTACGGACCGCTGCGGCGGAAGCATCAACAGTGGTCGTCGATGCGGCGGTTGTTGAACTGAAGGCCTGGGCGGTGTTGGCATTCGCCTTGATTTGGCCGTCACCCTTGAAAGCTGTCTGCTGCTGGGTGGTGTCGTCGGATGACGACTGGCGTGTATCGCTCTGGCGGGCTTCCGTCACGAACGCTACACGCTGTGCCGCGGCAGAGGGCTCGGCCTGCGCGGGCTGATCAGTTGACTGGACAGCTTGTGCCTTGACCTGCTGAGGTTGTACCGCGGTGGGCAGCGCCCGCTCGACTTGCTTGGTGACGCCCTGCTGCTGCGACTGCTCTGTAGTGGTCGTGGAGACAGCCTGGTTCGCCGCCTGATCGACGGTCTGTGTTACCTGCACAGTCTTTGTCTGCTCAGTGGTCGCTGATTCGGTCGCAATAGGTTCCTGAACGACGGCTTCATTTACCACCGGTGTCAGTACCTGATCGACCAGTTGAGCATCGGCAACATCCGCCACTACTACGGCCGATTGCTCGGCATCGGACGGCGTCGTCTCGGTTGACTCATCTTGAACAGGCGCATCGTCGGATGTCGTCGCTTCGCCCGACTCCGAGGTTTCCGTGGTGTCGGCGGCCTGTTCCGTGTCATCACCGCTGACCTGCGCATCTTCCGTGGGCTTCTCGGTATCCACGGCTTCGGGCTTCTCGGTGGAGGCCTTCGGCTCGTCGGCCGGCTTCGGCTCGGGTGAATCGGGTTTGGCACGCGGCGGGTCCTCCACCGGGGCGGGCCGTTCAAGCCGGGCGTCGGCGTCACGCAGCTGACGGCCGAAACCTTCATCCACGGGCGCAGCAAACGCGTCGGGCTTGGAGGCTGGCAACAGGTCGGTGACGGTCTTATTTAATGCGGGCAACACGTTCATGGTTAATCCTGTGGCAAGGAGGCCTGGGGCTGTTGCAGGTTGTACTGGCCGCGCGTGCGGAGTTGCTCGAGCAGGTTGGCGGCCTGCGGGACCTCTTCGGGTGTCTTGAACTGTTCGAGCACCGCGGCGGCCTTTCGGCTGGACATCGCGGCGAGGTAATCCACCACACGGCTTGTCTCGCCCTGCTGCATCAACGACTGGAACGCCTGCTTGGTCTGCTTGGGCGGCTGCTTCTCATACAAAGAGACAACCTGAAGGAAGTTCTCGTCCTTGGTCTTGTCCGCCTGGTCCTGGACCCACTTCTCAAAGGCCGCACGCTCCTCGGCGAGCTTGGCTTCACGCTGCGTGAAGTCTTCCTTGAAACGAGTGATCTCATCACGCAGCGCCCGGTTCTGGTCGTTGATGAGTTGGATGTTGGCGAGGAAGGTTTCGTCGGCTTGCTGGCGCGTGTCGAGCCGTTCACCGAGCGTGACCGGACCCTTGGCCGTCGATTCCAGGCGGGCCTGCTGCTCTTTGAGCTTCTGATTCTCAGCTTCCTTCGCCTCGACGTCGGCCAGCTCAGATTCTTCCGCCTCGATCGTCATGCTGAACGTCTCAACGACCTTGTCGATGCGCTCCCGGTTAATCCGCCCATCCGCGTACATCCAGCCGACGAACCCGGCTGCAGCTAACAGGTTGATCAGGACAAACCCGACGAAGACGTTCCATAGGACCTTCATTGCACGCCCCCGATCAGGATCTGACGGGCGTACCGCGTGGAGGCGAGTTCATCCAGTTCGTTTGTTTCACGGCGGTTCTGTTCGTAACGCCACTTGGCCTCGTGCTTATCACGTAACAGCTCAAGGGCCTTGCGCTGCTTGGTCGCTTCGAGTAGTGAGGCGCGTGCCTCCTCGACCTTGTTCTCGAGCGACGCGAGCTTGACCACGATCTGTCGGGCGCGCGCCGCGGCATGGCCGGAGTACCGCGCAAACTGCCCGACACGGATCAGGTCCACGTTGCCGACCAGGCCGTCGGCCATGGACTGCTTGGACTCACGGATCGTGTCCTGCATATCTCGGATCTGATCGTGCAGGATCATCCGTGTGCGCAGGAGCTGTGCGAGGTCGCGCTGCCGCTGGTCTTCCACCCGGCGGTGATGCGCTAGAAGCGTCTGGAACTTGAATCGGAATGTTGACATGCCTGATTCTCACGTGGCCTGGCTCCGCCGGGCCGGTTGTTGATTAACGAGCCGCTGTCTGTACGGGTTGACGTGTTCGCTTGCTGATCTCCTGCTGCGCCTGCTGGACCTGCTGCATCATGGCGATCAATTGCGCCTTGGCCTGCCCGAAGTCCGCCGCGCCCCGTGATTCGCTTCGGCCCTGCTGGAGCAGACGATCCAGCGCCGGCTTGCAGGCGATCGCCAGATCGAAGTCGGGGTTCGAGCCGGGGGCATATGCGCCGATGTTCAGGAGGTCTTCGACCTGCCGGTAGCTGTGGATCAGCTTGAGAACGGCTTTGCGAGCGTGCTGCTGATCGGCGCTGGTCACGTCATCCACCACACGGCTGACCGACGTAAGCACGTCTATCGCGGGGTAGTGGCCCTGCTGGGCGAGGTCGCGCGAGAGCTGGATATGGCCGTCGAGGATCCCGCGGCAGGCGTCGGAGATCGGTTCGTTGATGTCGTCGCCCTCGACGAGGACGGAGTACACGCCGGTGATTGAGCCCTTGCTCGTTCGGCCGGAGCGCTCGAGTAATGTCGGGAGGTTGGCGAAGACGCTGGGCGGGTAGCCCTTGGTTGCGGGCGGTTCCCCGGCGGCAAGGCCGACCTGACGCTGGGCCTGGCAGAACCGTGTGACCGAATCCATGATGAGCATGACGTCCAGCGACCGGTCACGGAAGTACTCCGCGATGGTTGCGGCGACGGCGGCGGCGCGTATGCGTAGAAGTGCCGGCTGATCGCTGGTGGCACAGATGACGACGCTGCGAGCCAGGCCCTCTGGACCGAGGATATTGTCGATGAAGTCGCGTACCTCACGGCCGCGTTCGCCGACCAGCGCGATAACACTGACGTCGGCATCGGTATGTCGGGCCATGGTGCCTAGCAATGTGGACTTGCCGACGCCGGGCGCAGCGAACACGCCGATGCGTTGGCCACGGCCGATAGAAACCAGTGAATCGATCGCACGCACGCCGGTCGCCAGGGGCTCGCTGATCAGTGGTCTGTCCAGCGGGTCGACCGGGGTCGGCGTCAGGGGACGCAAGACGGAATCCGCAATCGCGCCCCGGCCGTCGATCGGCCGGCCCATGCCGTCGAGGATGCGGCCTAATAAGGATTCACCCACGCGGACGACCGGGCTGTAGTGATCGGCGACGACCTGATCGCCCCGCCGTACGCCTGTGGTCTCACCCAACGGCATGACGATGGCCTGTTCGCGGTCGAATCCGACCACCTGTCCTTCGAGCTTCCGTGTAGGCGTATTTTTTTCGCAGATGCTCACCATCGCCCCGATCGGCGCGGGCAGATCGGCCACTCGCAGCGCAAGACCGCGCACTTCTGAGACGGTACCGCGCAATTCCAGCGGGGCTGCGTGGTCCAGGATCCGCAGTTGTTCACTTAAAACACTCATCCAATGCCTCATCCAGCGAAAGACGTGCCAGAAAAATACCCGCCTGGCCCGTCCGTCAGCCGGGCTCGGCTTCATCCGAAGGCGGTGGGTCTTCAAGATCGACCAACCCGTCCTGATCGATGTTCAGCTGCTCGCCCGGTAGCGCCGCTTCGGCTTGGAATTGCTCCGGCTCAGCAGCTTGATAGGGCAGGATCAAGTCCACGATCCGCTGGATCTGTTTCTCGATCGTCGCGTCGATCTGCCCTTGGCCGTAGGCGACGATGCAGCCGCCCGGGCTGACCTGTGGGTCTTCGGTCAGGTGGATATGTTCGAGGTGGTCGAACTCGGTCATCAGTTGCGGCAACGCTTCAGAAAGAATCGGCAGCTCGGACGGGTGCACACGCACCGACACATCCATCGGCTTGAGCACCAGTGCCAACGCCCCGGCGACTTGATCCACGACGACCGACGGATCGACCTGGATCACCCGGTGCACCAGCCGCTCCGCCATCTTGAGCGCGAACTCCACGATTACCTGCCGGGCCTCCACCGCCATCCCCTTGGTCTGTGCATCCCACTGCACAGCGACATCGGACCAGGCGGCATGCAGCTGCGCCAGTTGTTCTCGGGCCTCTTCCAGCGCCTCGGCTCGGCCCCGCTCACGGCCCTCGGTGAGTCCTTGCTCCACCCCCGTCTGCTGGCCCTGCTCGAAGCCGATCTTCTCGGCGCCGTCGACCAGTTCCTTGGCTTTCTGTTCGGCCTGCGTGATCAGCTTGCCCGCCTGCTCCTCGGCGACCATCCGGATCCGCGCCGCCTGACGGCCGATATCGCCCAGGTCCAACACGACCGCGTCCTTCGTGAAGCCAACCGATTTATCTGCTTTGATTACGGACATTCGTTCGCCCTTAGCTGTAAGCCTTTGTTCATGACATGGCGTCGCAAACTCACACGATCATCTCGCCCGCGCCACCGCGGCCGGAGATGATGATCTCCCCGGCATCTTCGAGACGGCGCACGATGTCTACGATCCGCTGCTGTGCCGATTCCACATCGCTCATCCGTACCGGGCCCATGAACTCCATGTCCTCGCCGATCATCGTCGCGGCACGCTCGGACATGTTCTTGAAGATCTTGTCCTTCAGCTCGTCGCTCGCCGCCTTGAGCGCCATCGCCAGCTCGTCGTTCTCGACCTCCTTGAGGACGGCCTGGATACCCTTGTCGTCGACGAGGTTGATGTCTTCGAAGACGAACATCAGACGGCGGATTTCTTCGACCAGGTCCGGGTCCTCGGCTTCGAGGCCTTCCATGATGCCCTTCTCGGTCGTGCGGTCCACGAGGTTGAGCATCTCAGCGACGGTGTTGACCCCGCCGATCTTCTCGAAGTTCTGACTGAGCATATTCGCGAGCCGCGCTTCAAGCCCCTGCTCGACCTCGGCGATGACCTCGGGGTTAGTCTGCTCCATGTTGGCGACGCGCTTGACCACCTCGATCTGCTTCGGTCCCGGCAGCCCGCCGAGGATCTCCGACGCCTTGTGGTGCGCCAGGTGGCTGACGATCAGTGCGATCGTCTGCGGGTGTTCGTCCTGGATGAACGTCAGCAAGTTGGTGGACTCGGCCTTCTGCAAGAAGGCGAACGGCGTGCGCCGGACCTGCTGGCTGATCTGCCCGATGATCCGCTCGGCATCGCTCGGGTCCAGGCTCTTCATCAGCAGCGAACGGGCGTAGTCCAAGCCTCCTTCACGCGCCCAGTTCTGCGCCACAGCCAACTCGTAGAACTCTTTGAGCACCGTGTCGCGGATCGCCTCGGGCACATTGCTGGTGCTGGCGAGTTCGCGCGTGATATCCTCGACCGACTTGGGGTTGAGCTTGCCGAGCACCATCGACGCGGCGTCCTGGTCCAGCGCCAGCAGCAGCACGGCCGCCTTCTGCACGCCGGTCAGTTCACTCACTTCATCGGTGGATGCTATGTCTTGCGTCTGTGCCATAGTTCCTTGGCTCGCTGATTATTCGTCGGTCGCAACCCACTTGCCCAACAGCCTGCTCGCCTCGGCCGGGTCAGCTCGGACCAGGTCACCGATCTGCTCGGCGATCCGGCGGGCGCGGAGGTCGTCTTCGTTCAGTTCTAAACCGGTCATCGTGGCTTCGGATTCTTCCGCTTCACCGATGAGCTCTTCATCCGACGGCAGGCTCGGAGGTACACCGGCAAGCTCCTCGATGCTCGGCAGGGATTCGGGACGCGTGGCATTGCGATACACCTTGAGCATCAGCGCCAGGCTCGCCAAGCCCAACACCGCCAGGCCCGCCGTACTACCCCACCCGCCATCGATCAGCTTGCTGACCGTCGTGCCCGCGCCGGCTGTCATCAAGACCGGGGCATCCGGCACCATGTCGGCGGTCACCTGACCCTGGCCGTCGGCAAGTGTGAGTACCTGCACCTTCTGTTCGATCTTGGTCAGCTCCGGCTGGATCAGCGGTGTGAGGTCCGCTTCGGAAGGTTCTTCCTGGGCATCAGGGTTCTGCCGTTTATAAAGCGAGACGAAGAAGCTGCGCGGGATGTTGACCGCGACGTTGATCTGCTTGACCTGGTGCCCCGTGTGGATCGTATCCTGCTCAAGGAGGATGGGCTTACTCTCAAAGAACGAGGTATCACGTGAGTTGGTTGACTGCGTACGGCCCGGCGCGCCACCGCCGTTGATGGACAAGCCCGTGTTGGACCGAGGCCCGGGTTCGCCGGCGTCCTCAATATCCCGGCTGGTCATATCCTCGCTGGACTCCCGCTCGATCAACTGCTCTTTCTCGTACTCCCGGCGGACCTCCTGGCGGGCGGCCACCGAGTCCATGAGCACATTCACACCGACACGCACGCCGGGGATGTAGTCGAGGATGTTTTCGATCTCACGGCGTTTGCGCTCTTCGATGTTCCGCTTCACCTCCAGCGCGTCGGACGGCAGGATATTGGATGGGTCCGACACGGCAACGCTTCGGCTGGTCCGGGCATCGATCACCTTGACATCTGTGACATCGATCCGCGCGACGGCACCGGCGATCAGGTTGGCGACCGCGTCGGCGAGCTCGGTCGTGACGGGGCCCTGGTTTGTGGTGATGGTGGCCATGGCGCTGGCGCGGACGTGCCGCTTACCGATGCCGTCCTGGCCGGGGTCGTACATGATGCTGGCGTTCTTGATGCCTTGGATGGACTTCGCCGCGGAGGAGAGGAAGCGGCTGTGGGCGATGACCATGCGCTGGCGGTCACGCTTGTCGGTCTCCCAGGGCGATTGAGATTCGAACATGCGGTCGAAGACGCTGGACGCGTTATCGCCGAGCAGGCCGTCCTGCTGGAGCACCGAGTAGGCGCTGGGCAGTTGATCGGGAGCCACGCGGATCATCCCGCCGGAGATGTCTGCTTCGATCCCCGCGGATTGCAGTTTGGCCAGCGCCTCGGTTGAATCGGCACCGGCGGGGCTGAAGGGGGTCATCTCTTCCGCACCGACGTACATCATCATCACGACGCCGACCACGAGAAGAAACGCGATCGACATCGCGATCAACGCCTTGGTCTGAACGGGCACGCCCTCCAGCTGCACCCCGATCTGGGACCACATCCGTTTCGCAAATTCCATCGTCGGCCTCCATGCCGAATGGTTTGAGCTATCAGCCTTCAGCAATCAGCCGTCAGCTCAAACCTACAAAGCGCTCCTGCGCCGTACGCCCGCGGCAACCGACTCCGTCGGCAACCCGCGGCTTATCAACTTACACCCTGATCTGCTTGATCTCCTCGTAGGCATCCATCATCTGGTTGCGGACCTGCAGCAGCATCTGGAAAGCGATGTCCGCCTTCTGTTTTGCGATCATAACATTATCCATGTCATCGCGCTTGCCCGAAACGACGTCTTCGATCGCCGTCTCCGCGTCCTGCTGCAAGCGGTTGACCTGATCGATCTGTTTCATCAAGGCGTCTTTGAAGCTCGCGCCACCCGCGGCGTCCGGGCCGTCGGCGCGGTTGTTACCCGTCGCGCCCGAACGGATCGGCGAGACAGCTTGTGAGCCGGGGATCAGTCCTAAGGGATCGGTCATCGTGTGCTATCCATCTAAAACGGTTGATTCAAAACAACCGGTCAAGTTTCGTTTGCTACGCGAGCAGTCGGAGGCTCGCCTGTATCATGCTCTTGGTCGCCTCGGCGGCGGTGACGTTCGCTTCGTAGGCCCTGAACGCCGACATCGCGTTGATCACTTCGACTTCGGGGCTGATATCGGGGTACTTCACCATGCCGGTCACGGGATCAGCGAACGGGCTGCCCGGCTCGTACTTCTCGGTGTACGACGGCTGTTGCAGGATCTCGCGGACGTGCACGCCCTCTTGCTTGCCGCTGACCGGATCACCCTGGGCAAACACAGCGATACGGCGCTTAAACGGCTCATAACTCCCGCCGGCATCCTCAACCGCCTGAGCCCCGGCGATGTTCGCGGAGATCGTCTCCAGACGGGTCCGCTGGGCGACCAGTGCCGAGGCCGAGATGTCGAGTGATCCGAACATGATTAGGGTCTGGGGCCTGGGGCCTGGGGTCTAGTCAGAAAAAAACGGTTTTACACTCTGCCGCGGATGGCGGTCTTCAAAAGTTCAAACTGGTTTCTTAATAGCTCCAGGCCGGCGTTGTGGGCCATGGTGTTTTCTGCCAGGTGCTGCATCGTGCGTTCGACGTCGGCACTGGTGCGGTCGTGAAACAAGATGGCCTGGTTGTCGTAATCGGGCATGAAGATCGTGCCATCGTCGTCGTAGCGGACCTGATGGGTATCGCGCATCTGCAATACCTCCTGGGTGCCCCCGCCGCGCAGTGCCCGGCGGTCGTCGATCGCCTTGCTGAGGTTCGCCTGAAACTTGGCAGGGTCCAGGTCACGGTCACGATAGAACGGCGTCTCGAAGTTGGCGATGTTGTTCGTCAGGACCTTGTGCCGCGCACCGGTGAACTCGACGAGCCGTTCGACCGCCTGCATCGATCCGTTGGTGAACATCCTGCTGATCATGAACCGACCTCCGCAACGCAGGCAGCCCGCACGCCGGGCGCTGTCATGTAAGACAAGCAATTCCCGTTCCACCCGACCGCCACACCGCTACGGGGCTGCCCCGGCTGAATCGACAAAGAAACCACCTCGCCGCGGCGCAATCCTTGCGCTTCGGCAGCGCAAAGATTGCGCCGCGCCAACCGCTTCTTGCGCTTCTCGGATGGGTCAGATCGTCTGGGCAACGAGGTTCTGCTCCTTCCACTTCTTGAGTTTCAGCCCGAGTGTCCGCACACCGATCCCCAGCGCCTTGGCCGTCCGCATGCGGTTGCCGGAGAAGTAGCCAAGGGCCTGGATGATCTGCTCGCGCTCGACTTCTTCGAGGCTGCGGATCGTGCCGGGCGCCGCGGCTTGCGTCGCCGTGGCTGCGAGGCTGGCGGTAGAGCCCCCGCTACTATCTGCGGCGTAGCTACTCCGACCGGCAGAAGTACTTCCGGAGGCGGGAGCGGGCTGAAGATTGACGGTCGGCTCGGGCCCGGTCAGCCACGGCTGGATCAGCCCGGCCTTGACCGCCTGCCCCTTACTCAGCACGCTGGCCCGCTCGCAGATGTTCTGAAGCTCACGGACATTGCCCGGCCAGGTGTAATCCTGCATCAGCTTCATCGACTCTTCATCAAACCGCTTGGGCTCTCGGCCCTCCTGCATCGCAAGCTGCATCAGGAAGTGATCGACCAGCAGCGATACGTCATTGGTACGCTGACGCAGTGGCGGCAACACGATCGGCAGCACGTTCAAGCGGTAATACAGGTCCTGGCGGAACTCGCCGGCAGCCACGGCGGCGGATAGATCGCGGTTGGTCGTCGCGATCACACGTACATCCACCTTCATGGTCAGGCTCGAACCGACACGCTCGAAACTCTGCTCCTGCAACACACGTAAGAGCTTTGCCTGCAACTCGGGGCTGATCTCGCTGATCTCATCCAGCAGCAGCGTCCCGCCGTCAGCTAGTTCGAATCGGCCCTTGCGCATCTGGTCCGCGCCGGTAAAGGCCCCCTTCTCGTGCCCGAACAGCTCGCTTTCCAGGAGGCTGCTCGACAGCGCCGCACAGTTCACCGCGAGCATGACGTTGTCGCGCCGCGAGCTGTGGGCGTGGATCGTGCGGGAGACGACTTCCTTCCCCGTGCCCGATTCGCCGCAGATCATGACGGTGCCGTTGGAGTTGGCGATCTGATGGATCTGCTGAGCGAGCTGCCGCATCGCGGGGCTCTTACCGACTAATACCGGGGCGTCGCTCTGCGGGACGGCCACCGTGCGCAGCGCAGCGTTCTCACGCAGCAGCCGGCTGTGCTCAACAGCACGCCGCATGACCATCACCAGCTGATCGCCCTCGAAAGGCTTCTGGATAAAGTCGAACGCACCCTGTTTCATCGCTGACACGGCATCATTGACGCTGCCGTAGGCCGTCATCAGCACGACGGGGAGCTGGTCGTCAGCCAGACGCAGCTTGCCCAGCAATTCCAACCCATCCATCTCGGGCATCTTCAGGTCAGTGATCACCGCCGCCGGCCGATGCTTGGCGACCATGCTCAGGGCGCCGTTGCCGTCCGACGCGACGACGACGCTGTAGCCGGCCCGCTGCAGCGTGGACCCGACGCTATCGCGCATCATCTGTTTGTCATCAACGACGAGGATCTTATTGCTCATGCACAGGCTCCGGCTGGAACATCTCTGTCTTGTTGGTGGGTCGTGTGTTCGGGGATCGGCATGCACAGACCGAACGCCGCCCCGTGTTCGCTGCCCGGGTTGTCGGTGATGCTGATCGTGCCACCGTGGGCATCGACGATACGGTGGACGATCGCCAGGCCGAGCCCGGTCCCGGTCGCGCGGGTGGTGAAGAACGGGTTGAACAGGCGGTCGATCGTGTCTCGATCCACGCCCGGCCCGGTGTCACATACGCGGAGCATAACGCCGCCCTGCTCCTCAAACGCATCAAGCGTCAACCGGCGCTCACCGCCCTGCCCCGCCATCGCGTCCACTGCGTTACGGACCAGGTTCAGCAGTGCACGGTGGATCAACTCGGCATCGGCATACACCACAGGGCCCGGCGCATCTATATAAGGATGCACCACCTCGACCCCCGCTGCCTCGATCGACGGCAGATGAGCCGACACCACTCGGCTAAACACATCCCCGACCGAAAGCTCCGTCGGCCGGGGTTCGATCTCACGGGCAAAGCTCAGCACGTCGCCGACGATCCCGTCCAGGCCACGGACAGCCGACGTGATCTCGGAGGCACACCGCATGGGTTCGCCGAACTCGCCGTCCAGCGCCCCGAGGTCCTGAGTGATCATGGAGGCGTACAGCTGGATCGCGGCCAGCGGGTTGCGCACCTCGTGGGCGATCCCCGCCGCCATCTCGCCGAGCGCGGATAGCCGCTTGGATCGCTGCAGCTGTGCATCGGCCGAGGCCAGCTCCTGACGCAGCCTGACGACCTCGGCCTGCAGCGCCTCGTGGCTGTGCTGCAGCTTGTCGGTGACCTGGTTGTAGGCGCGGATGATTTCTGCCAGGTCATCGACGCCGGGTGCCGGGGGGTTAGGTTGTGCTGATTTCTGCGTCATTCGCTACGGCGTCCTGCTATCCCTGACGATCGGTAAAGGTGGGCGGCTTGGTGTTTGTCTGGGGCGGGCCATAGGCGCGGATCGCTTGGCCGGCCTTACCGATGTTGTTCATCTGCGCACCGACCTGTCGCTGAACACTTTTCAGTTCGACCCGATCACGCTCGTCCTGATCGACGACTTCCTGCAGCGTCTGCTCGATCAGAGCCAGTGCGTCACGGACCTGCCGCCGCTGATCAGCGCTCGCTCCGTCCGACAGCTCGTTCCATCGGTCGCGGTACGGGGCGAGTTCGCTGTTGGACTTGGTCAGCTGCTCGATCACCGACTGCCGTAGCGACAACACACTTAATAGTTGTTCGGTGGACCCCTCGCGGATGCAGGCGGACTGCTGCTCGCTAAGGGTCTTGAGTTGACGGTAGTGGTCGAGCTGCCCGGCGAGCAGAGACAGCATCGCCTGGACTTGTTCAGATGGGCTGGGTTGTGTTTGCACGGTCATCCATGACCTCTTTCAGCAAGCGGCATCGGCGCCACGCCCGCCGGGCATCCTGCCCTGGCTGATGTGCTATCGGCAAAACCCGACCGGGAGCGCAAATATTACCGGTCGTTTTAAGCAATGGATGTAAAAAGATTCAGAGGGTCCCCGATGGCAGGCCGCATGCCCGATCAGCCGTTGAATTCATCGGCGCTGGCCTGGCTGGTGAAGAGGTTGCGCTCGCTGGTCCAGCGCAGCCAGTCCTCCCAGTGCTCACGCTTCATGGGCAGCGAATCGTCCTCGAACGCCGAATCGGGGATGCGTTCGAGTTGTCGGCGGGCCATGTCGTTCGCCACGCGCGCTTTCTGGAACTGGCCCAGTTCACAGTGAGCGTTGACGATCTGCACGCGCGCGATCAGTGAGGCGGGATCGTTGGCGTAATTGTTCGCGGCGGTGTTGTAGAGCTGGATCGCTTGTTCGAACACGTGCCGGTCATACGCACAATCCGCCTGATAGAAGTACGCGTTGCGCAGGTACACTTCCTCCACGGATTCGAGCACCAACTCGGCGTTGCGTTTGGCCTCCAGGCCGCTGATCGCCTGGTTATACAGCACCTGGGCATCATTAAGGCGGTCTTCCCGCTCTACCTGCAACGACAGGAGTGTCACATGCGACTGCGTCGTGGCGATCTGCTTGTCGAGCGCGGGCACGCTCCGCCGGTTGGCGTCGGCAAGCAGGTAATGCAGCACGGGCCCGTCATCCGTTTCGCCATAGCGCTGCACCGCCTCGGTCAGCATCTCGATCGCCCGGGCGTACAGGCTAGGATTGTCCTTGCCCTGGCGGTGGTAGATCTTGCACAGGCCGATCAGCGCTTCGCGGTATTCACCGCTGTCCGGGGTGATGGCTTCGTGGTCATCGATGACAAGGCTCAGCTTCTCGACCGCCCGGTCGGTCTCGCCCAGTTGATCCAGGCAACGCGCCATCGGCACGAGGCTGCTGTAGGTCTCGGGGCTGCGTGGGTAGGCATCAACCAGGTGCTGGTACTGCGCCAACGCCGGGCGGTACTGCTTGTCCGCCATGTAAGCCTGCGCGAGGTTACGGATAGCGCGGAGCCGCTTGGGATCGCCGTCGCGTGTGGTGACGAACTGGTCGTAGACTCGGATCGCATCGGACCATAGCTGGGCTTGGTCAAAGTTCTGGGCACTGCGCCACAGGCTCTGGCCGTGCTGCTCGTTGTCCTCGATTGTGACGGCGTCGGCGTGCTGCTCGTAATACCGCGCGGACTTCTCAAAGAACGATGCGGCTTGCTGGTTCGCCAGACGGCGGGCTTCATCTGAAAGTGGCGGCTGCCCCGGGCCGCGCTCCGCGCTTTGCCTGGCCTCAGCCAACCGCTGATCACCGATCCGCTCACATGTCACCGCCAGATTAAGCAGCAGCTCGGCTGAAGGGCTGTCACCTTCCAACAGCACCAGCACATCCAGGTAATCCTTGCCCCGGTCGAACGCCTCCATGTCCACCGCCCGCTCGAACTGCACACGGATCGCGTCGGCCGTCATCTTCCGTCGAGCGTCCCACACGCGCGTCCGTGCCAGCA
The DNA here is from genome assembly GCA_965230275.1 of Phycisphaeraceae bacterium. Taxonomy (GTDB): domain Bacteria; phylum Planctomycetota; class Phycisphaerae; order Phycisphaerales; family Phycisphaeraceae; genus JAJRRS01. The sequence continues at coordinate 152,821 of CBDDKO010000001.1, forward strand.
TCTCACGGACCGCCAACTCGAAGTAACGCACCGCCAGCGGGTGATCGCCCAGCTGCGCCTCGCAGTCGGCCCGACCTACCAAAGCCGCGATGTGCGCCTCGGTCGACGATGGATAGCCTTCTTCCGCCTCACGGAAGTATTCCAGCGCCTGTTCCACGTTCTGCCCGGTCGATTGCGCCAACGCCAACTGCCCCAGCCCGACCAGGATGTCGGCGTTCAGTTCATCGGTCGGTTTGATCAGCTGCTGGGCATGCAGAAAGCGCTGCCCGGCGCTGGCGTTGTCGTCGATCGCCTGGTAACCCTGCGCGAGCTTGACGATCAGCGGCGCCAGGTCCTTATCCCCCTCACGCGACGCCAGCCGTTGGATCCGGCGGAGCAGGTAGTTGATCGCGCCCTTCGGGTGGCCGGCCCGCATCATCAGCGACGCCTGGAAACCATCCGCCCAGACCTCCTGCTTACGCGCCGCCTTCCGGTCCGCCATCGACTCGATATCCGCACGGAACCGGTCCATCAACGGCTCGATCGCGTCGAGCACGGCCTGATCGACCGCGGCGCTGTCGCTGCGCCGTCGCTCAATCATGTCGCGTAGAATGAGGTGCCGATACGACGCCTCGGTGCTGTCCATCGAGTCCAGGAGCGCCAGCGCCTTGTCATCTTTGCCTAGCGCGACCAACGACCGGATGTAGTGTCTCCGTGACGGCCCCTCGAGGACGCGACCATTCTTCTGCGCGTCTTCGTAGTAGGTCACAATTCGTTCATACGTCGGGATCGCCGCCTCGACACCGGGCTGACCCACGACACCGGTCACGTAGAGCTTCTCGAAGTTCAGGTCCGCATAGAGCTGCCAGAAGTAACCCAGCTCGCGCTTCGGTGCCTCGCTGATCTGCGGCTTCACCTCCTCGAGGATCGCCTCGGCCTCGGCCAGCTTATCCTGCTCCAGCCGCATCTCGGCGTTAGCCAGCCGGCCGTGGAAGTCGTCCGGGTCCTGCGAAGGCATCGCCAGGAACAACCCGATCAGCAGGAACCCAAACCCGAACAGCAACACGGGCAGCTGCCAGACCTGTGACCACTGCAATTCACCCTGCGCGATAGCGCGCGACATGTCCGGCACACCGTTGTCGGCATCCGGGGGCGGGGAAGCATCGGGCTGGAAGGAGGGGGCATCGGCCATGGTTACGCGGCGTCCTCTCGGCCTTCATCGGCAAGAATCGCGCGGACCTCTTCCACCGTGCGCGTGGCCTTGAGTTGCATCACCCGTTCGAGCCGGGCAAAGACGGACTCGTCATACAATCGGTGCCCGCCATCGGTCCACCCGGCCTCATCGATCAGGCCCCACTTGGTGTAGTTGTGCAGCGTCTGCCGGCTCAGCCCCGTCGCGGAAGCAAGCTCCCCGACTTTGTATCGCTTGGGCGGGATGACGAGTCGGCCGATCGACCTGGACGTCGGCACGGCTTGGCTGGGGATGGCGGCTGCACTCATATCGATCCTTCACGTTGAAAATCCACATCGCCGCCCCACCGTCTCTAAGACTGGGCCGGTAATTGGACGTATCGTCAAAGTGGTGATGCGTGCATTAATAAGGATAGGGTCGCGCATAACGCGGCGATCCGGGATCAAATGCGTGTAATGTTCGGTATTATCGGACCGGCTTGTGCGCCACGAGCGTGAAGTGCATCGGCACCTTACCACGGAGCTTGCCGGGCAGATCCCATCGGCCGGGCGAGGTCTCATCCATCATTGGGTAGCGTGGGAATCCGCAGTGCGCCGACTCCGTGAGCCGATCGATCACCAGCCCTTCTTCGATCAGACGGGTGATCACGTCGCCGAGTGGATGGATGTGTTCGATCGACTCGTTGAACTCGAACGTCGCGTCCGGGTCGGCATACGTCCCGCCCTCATTCAATTCGATCGGCCCGCCGTCCAGGTAGGGATACGTCGGCTCAAGGTGATCTTTGCCGGCCGGCTGCTCCAGCATCTCAGCCGTCGGATGCCCATCATCCAAGACGTACCGCCCGCCCGGCTCCAGCATCGCCGCGACCACCTTCGCCCAACCTGCTAAGTCAGGCAGCCAACACAGACAGCCGATCGACTGGAACACCACATCAAACCGCCGCCCCACCACCTTGGGCGCGTCATAGATATTCGCGCAATAGAAGTCAGCCTTCAGCCCGAGTTCATCCCGCAGCAGCTTGGCCTTCTCGATCGCAGGTGCGGAAAAATCCAGCCCCGACGCCTCAGCCCCGAGCCGCGCCCAGGACAGCGTCTCCATCCCCATGTGGCACTGAAGCTGAATCAGCGATTTACCCCGGACATCCCCCACCGCCTGCAAGTTCTCCTCCCGCAGGCAATGCCCCCCGGTCCTCAGCGCATCCGCATCCCGCGTATACATCGCCGACTTCCAATGTGCCTCAACCCGGTCGTCCCACATCCGGCGGTTGGTTTCGATAGCGTCCTTTTGTGAATCCGAGGTATGCATAAGTTTTCCGGTAAGGCGCCGCGCCCGAGTTGCGGACGGGTTATGGCTTCATGTGATGAAAATGCGAACCAGCCACCAGCCACGAGGCACAAGCCACCAACCTACCCCTTCGCGCGCCGCCTTCTTCGTAGCTCCGCATCAATAAAGCCCTGGAGGTCGCCGTCCATGACTTTTTGGGGGTTGGGCTGCTCGTAGTTGGTGCGGTGGTCTTTGACGCGGTTGTCGTAGAAGACGTAGGAGCGGATCTGCGTGCCCCAGCCCATGTCGAGCTTGCCGCCGGTGGCTTCGTCCATCTCGGCGGCGCGCTTTTCTTCTTCGAGCAGTTCGAGCCGGCCGCGCAAGATGTTCATGGCCTGCTTGCGGTTCTGCTCCTGGCTCTTGTGCGTCGAGCTGACGATCTGGATGCCGGTGGGGATATGCGTGATCCGGATCGCGGTGGCGACCTTGTTCACGTTCTGCCCGCCGGGGCCTGATGAGCGGGCGAAGTACATGACGTCCAGCTCTTTCTCGTCGATCTCCAGGCCGCCGGCGTCCGGGAACTCGGGCGTGATGTCCACAGCCGCGAAGCTGGTCTGCCGTTTACCTTGTGCGTTGAACGGCGAGACGCGCGCCAGACGGTGCGTGCCGCGTTCGCATGACAGGTAGCCGTACGCCATCGGGCCCTTGATGTAGAGCGTGACGTCCTTGAGCCCGGCCTCTTCGCCGTGGGTCTTGTCGACCTCGCTGACGTCCCAGCCCTGCCGCTCGCAGTAGTAGAGGAACATCCGCAGCAGCATCTCGGTCCAGTCCTGTGCCTCGGTGCCGCCCTCGCGGGAGTAGATGGTCAGGTAGCAGTTGCGGGCGTCGTACTTGCCGGACAGCAGCGACAGCGTTTCGAGCCGATCCATCTCAACCTCGAGCTTGTGCGCTTCTTCCAGGACCTCGGCCTTGGTGTCTGCGTCATCCGCTTCCTGCGCCATCTCCAGCAACAAGACGGCCTCCTCGACGCGCTCAGTGGCGGCGGCGATGGGTTCAACGATCGCCTTCACCGTCTTGAGCTCGGCGACGATCTCGTTGGCCTTGTCGGGGTTGTCCCAGAAACCGGGCTCACCCATCAGGGTTTCCAGCTCCTTGAGCCGGGCCTGCTTCTGGTCGCAGTTAAAGAGAGTCGCGGATGCTTACCACCCGCGCCTCGAGTTCCTTCAATAAGGATGGAACGCTTTCGATTGTGTGTGTCTGCTCAGTCATGCCGGGAGTATAGCGTTATGGCCGACCTGTGACCTGCCGCCCAAGGTTTAAATGGCACGGACGTCTGCCGGTCCGACCTATCGGGTCTCCATCCGCCTCCTCAAGCGGGCTACTCAGATTTTTATACGGACCCGCTTATTATAAGATAAATTTATCATCTTATAATCTTGTCTGCGTGCCGGGACGATACGGGACTAGAGCAATCCTGAGGTCGCCCCAACCGGGGGTGACAGCGAAATCCAGATAGGACCTAGCTGAACCCGGGAGTAAAGCATGCGATGCATACCCACCGTACGTAGTTATCTATTTGGCATGTGGTTAAAAGCCCCGGCTAATAAGATTGCATCGGTGGTCGCACGGCCCGTCGCGGCAGACCGATCCTTGTGCCTCCAGCCGGCTCACCCAGATTCAACCGTATGTGCGCCGGGTAGCTGAAGCTCACAAACACCCTCGCAGCAACGCAGCACCAAGACAGATGGAGACAGAACAATGCGACTGACACTTGGCAAAAAACTGGTAATGGGATTCGGCGTGATCGTCGTGCTGATGGGCGTCAGTTACTTCATCAACCATCATGCTGTGTACGAAGTCATCAATGCACAACAGGCATCTGAGGACCTGAACAACGTGTCCTCCTTAATGGTCGAGAAAATTGTCGACCACTACAAATGGCTCGACGGCCTGAACCACTCGGTCACACACAACGCAGACCGTGTTGAGGTAGCGCTGGATTCCACCAAGTGCGCCCTGGGCCACTGGATGTGCAGCGACGAAGCGAAGCAGCTCAGCCATGAGCACCCTGAGGTCGCGCAGCTGCTGACCGACATCGTGCCCCATCATGACAAGCTGCACGATACAGCCAGGCAAATCGACGAACTCATGCAGGAACACACCGATGAAGCGGATGCCCAGGCGTCGGCCATCTTCCTGGAGCAGACGCCGGTCCATCTGCATGCCGTTCAAGAAAAACTCAACAGTCTGAGCGACACCCTCAGCCAACAGGCAGACAAGGAAACCGAACACCTGCACAGCAGCCTGGAGCGGATGTCGACGGTGTCGCTTGCCATGTTCGTCATCGCATCAATTCTGGCGGTGGTGATCGGATGGCTGGTGTCGCGCTCTGTGATCAAAGCGGTACGCTTGCTGCTGGCCAAGTTTCAGTCCGTGGCCTCCGGCGATCTGTCTGTACGATGTGAGCTGAACAGCAAAGACGAACTGGGCGACCTATCGCGCGGATTCAACACACTAGTGGATACCCTGGCGGGCGTGATCCAGGAGATCGACGAAGCGGCGCGTGAGGTGGCCGGAGCCTCGACCCAGATCGCCGCGTCAAGCGAGGAGATGGCTGCCGGGATGGGCGAACAGGCCGGTCAGGTCACGCAGATCAGCTCTGCCGTCGAAGAGATGTCTGCCAGCATTGCCGAGGTGACGCACAAGAGCAGCGAGGCGGTGGACAACGCCAATCAGGCTGGCGAAGCCGCGACACAAGGCGGGGCCGTGGTCGATGAGACGATCCACGGGATGAGTCAGATTTCCGAGGCGGTCACTGCCAGCGCCGCCAGCGTGTCCGAGTTGGGCAAGCGCGGTGATCAGATCGGCCAGATCATCGACGTGATCAACGACATCGCGGACCAGACGAACCTGCTGGCGCTCAACGCCGCGATCGAAGCCGCCCGCGCAGGCGAGCACGGCCGGGGCTTTGCCGTGGTGGCCGACGAGGTCCGCAAGCTCGCGGATCGCACGACCAATGCGACCGAGGAGATCGCCGAATCCATCACCGCGATCCAGACCGAAACCGAGCAGGCCGTCGAACGCATGAACGCCGGCACGGAGCAGGTCCAGGTCGGCGTCGAGAAGGCGACCCGGGCCGGCACCAGCCTCTCTAAGATTGTGAAGAGTGCCAAGAACGTCGCTGAAATGATCCGCACGATCGCGTCGTCAGCAGAGCAGCAGAGCGTCGCCGCAGAGGAGGTCAGCCGGAACATCCAGACGATCTCATCGGTCACCAGCCAGGCCTCGGAGGGCGCGAGCCAGTCGGCCTGCGCCTCGGCGCAACTCAGTGCCAAGGCAGAACAGCTGCAGCAAGTGGTGGGCCGGTTCAAACTTGATAAGCCAGCAGATTAGAGCGTACTCAATCCAAACGTATCGCCTATGGGTGGCACATTTTGACCCGAAGGGCAAAATGTGAGTGCAACACACGCTTTGCCGCTTCGCGGAAAAAACGTGGCACCCGCTACAGTTGGATTGGGATTGCTCTGGTCGGAGGCTACAAGCACAGGACACTCTGTCTCACTCGCTGGCAGTGCTGGTCGGGTACCTGATAACACGTTCCGTAGTCCAGCCCCTCCGTCGTATCGCGGATCGGCTCAAGGACATCGCGGACCAGACCAACCTCCTGGCACTGAACGCCGCCACCGAAGAGATCGGCGGTTCGATCCGAGCCATACAAACCGAGACCAAGGAAGCCGTCGAGCGTATGGTCTCAGGCACCAGCCAGGTTGAAGTCGGCGTAGACCGCGCCAAGCAGGCCGGAGACAGCCTAAACGAGGGCGGATCAGCGCTCTCGCTTGGTTTTCTTAATCCTTGAGAACATACGCGAAGATCAGCGGTGCCACGATCGTCGCGTCGGATTCAATCATGAACTTCGGCGTGCTCGGGTCGAGTTTACCCCACGTGATCTTCTCATTCGGCACAGCCCCGGAATACCCGCCGTAGCTCGTACACGCGTCGGACGTCTGGCAGAAGTAGCCCCAGAACCGGGTCTCCCTCTTCTTCAGGTCCTGGATCAGCATCGGCACGGCACAGATCGCGAAGTCGCCCGCGATGCCCCCGCCGATCTGGAAGAACCCGACGCTCGGTGCCCCCGGAAGTGCCCCCGCCATATTCTGCTCATACCACAAGGCCAGATGCTGCATCAACTCCGTGCCGGTCTTGACGCACTGATGGTCCGGGATCTCGCCCTTCATCACCATCGCGGTGAAGATGTTGCCCGTCGTCGAGTCTTCCCAGCCCGGCGCGTAGACCGGGATGTTCATGTCGGCCGCGGCCGCCATCCAGGAATCCTCGACAGGCAGCTGGTAGTGTTCCGCGATCTCCCCGCTACGGATCACGTCAAATAGATACTCATACGGGAACTGCCGGACACCTTTAGCGGCAGCGTCCTTCCACCGCGCGATCAATTTGCTTTCCAGGTGACGCATGACCGTCTCGGGGATGCAGGTATCAGTCACACGGTTCATCCCCCGGTCATACATCGCCTGCTCTTCGCTTGCCGATAGCGCCCGCCAGTCCGGGCAGTCTTCATATTCGGCCCCGGCCAGCAGCATGAACAGGTCCTCTTCCAGGTTCGCCCCGGTACAGGAGATCGCGTGGACCTTGCCCGCACGGATCATCCGCGCCAGCGTTTTTCCAAGTTGGGCCGTGCTCATCGCCCCGGCTAGCGACACCAGCATCCGGCCACCCGCGTCGATGTGATCCTCATACGCCTGCGCCGCGGCGACGACCTCCCGGCTGTTAAAGTGCAGGTAATTCGACTGCATAAACCGCCGCACGACACCGGTGCCGGTTTCGCATTGGATCGTGTTTGATGCCGTCTGCTTGGTCTGTGTCGTCATATGTATAAGCCTCAGCTTCATGCGCTAACACGTTAGATCACGGATATCTGTCTGGCTTCAAAGCCCCAACACATCCTTCATGCCATAGCGCCCCGCCGGCTTGCCGGCCAGCCACTTCGCGGCACGCAGCGCCCCATTGGCAAACGTGTCTCGGGTCGTGGCTTTGTGTGATAGCTGCACCTCTTCGCCCAGTGTGGCATAGCAGACGCTGTGCCGACCGACCTCATCACCCAGGCGCAGCGCATGCACGCCGATCTCCCCGGGCACGCGCGGGTCCATCCCGCTTCGGCCGTGCTTGACGTCCTTGACGATGTCCTTGCCGGTCGCGTCGCAGACGCTCTTGACCAGGCCCATCGCCGTGCCGGAAGGCGCATCCTGCTTGAAGCGGTGGTGCGCCTCGATCACCTCGATGTCGTAGTCCTCGCCCAACTGCCTGGCGACCTGGCCCACCAACGCAAACAACAGGTTCACACCCAGGCTCATGTTCGGGGCCAGCAATACGGGGATCGACTTCGTGGCGGCCGAGATCGCAAGCTCATCTTCATCGGTCAGCCCGGTCGTGCCGATGACCAGCGGGACGCCGCGGTCGACACACAGTTCTACAGCCGGCAGCACCGCGGGCTGGACACTGAAGTCGATCATCACGTCCGGCTTAGCATCGAGCGACGTGCTGATCGGCACGCCCGCCTCGGCCTCACCCGCCACGCGCCCGGCATCCTGCCCGAGCAGGCCGCAGCCCTCGTGCTCCAGCGCCGCGACGACCTGCATCCCATCGTCGGCCATCCCCAACGCCACCAGACGCCGACCCATCCGCCCCGCCGCCCCGTTGATCGCTACCTGAATCATCTTTATATCCTCTGCTCTGCCCGGATCGCCCGGGATACCGGGTCTATGTCAATGGCCAAGGGTCTTGGCTCGACTCATGGCCGCACCTTACGGGCCGATAATCCTCCCGGCAAGCCGAACACACCCGCCCGGTAATGACTATGGCCATCGCCCGGCGGTTCTACTATAATTTTAAGGTTCCGATTACCCCCACCACAAACCCCCTGCGAGTATGGCTTTGAGTTTCCTGGATAAGCTAAAAGGCGGCAAAGGCAAAGGCGGCGGCAGTGGCAACGGCACCCATGGTGGCGGCGACGACGGATTCAAACGTGATCCACGCAAGGCCCGCCGGTTCTTCGAACACGCCGAGACCACCGCGAACGCCAGCAACTACGACTACTCCATCGAGTGCTTCATCAGCGGTCTGCGCCACGATCCGGGCAACATGAACGAGCACGAGGCCTTGTACGAAGTTGCCAAGCGCCGCAAGGTAAGTGGTGGCAAGCCCGCCGGCATGGGCGAGAAGATGAAGAAGCTCGGCTCGTCCCCCGTCGACAAGATGCTCCACGCCGAGAAACTCTGGGCCAAGAATCCTCTTGACGAAGGACTGACCGGCGACGTCTTTAAAGAAGCGGTCGAAGCCTTCGATTCCCTGGAAGAAGACCTGGGCCTGGGCGACGTCGCCTTCTGGGTCGGCGAAATCTGGCTGCCGATGATCGGGCAGCAGAAGAAGCCCAGCGCGAAGAAGTTCCTACAAGCCAAGGACCTGTTCGTCCGGCTGAACCGTTTCGACAAGGCCGTCGAGGCCTGCCGCAAGGCCGCCGCCGCCAACCCCAACGACAGCAAGCTGCTCACCGAACTTAAGGACCTCCAGGCACAGCAGATGCTGGCCGAGAATAAGTTTGGTGGTGGGGAAGAAGGCGACTTCCGCAAGAACCTCAAAGGCGCCGACGAGCAGGCCGCGATCCAGCAGGAAAACCAGTTCCGCAAATCCGGGTCCGACGCCGACGACATCATCGCCCGTCGCCGCGGCGAGTACGAAGAGGACCCGCAGGACGTCAACCGCATGCAGAAGCTGGTCGACGCCTTGGTCCAACGCGAGACCGCCGAGAGCGAGAAGGAAGCCATCGAACTGCTCAAGAAAGCCTGGGAGGAAACGGGGCAGTACCGCCACCGCGTCCGCATGGGCGACATCCACATGAAGCAGTTTAACCGCGCCCTGCGTCAGACCAAGGCGAAGATCGAGAAGGAACCGGACAACCAGGAACTCCGGCAGAAGTTCCATGCCGTCAAGGCCAAGCAGCTGCAGTTCGAGCTGCAGGAGTTCACCGACCGCTGTAAGAACTACCCCACCGACATGGGCCTGCGTTACGAGCTGGGCCGACGGCTGTACCTGTCGGAGAAGTTCGACGACGCGATCGGCGCTTTCCAGCAGGCCAAGGCCGACCCCAAACGCCGGGCCATGTCACACGAGTTCCTCGGCCGCTGCTACATCCACAAGGACTACCTCGATGAGGCGATCGACACACTCGCCCAGGGCATCGAGGCGCACAAAGTCCCCGACGACCGTCTGGCGATGGAGCTGCGCTACCTGAAGATGGACGCACATATCAAGCTCGCCCGCAAGAACAGCGATGCCGAGCACGCCAAGGAAGCCCAGCAGATCGCCTCAGGCATCTTCCAGGCCAACATCAACTACCGTGATATCCGCCAGCGCATGGACGAAGTCAAAGCCTTGCAAGGCGAACTGAAGAACGGCGATGGCTGATCACCAAGACTCAAGCCAGTAACCACAGAGACCATTGAGAAGACTAAGAGCAGAGATGTTCTCAGCATTCACAGGTGCTTGATATGATCTTTGTGGCATCGACGTAACCTGTATTCATCCTGCCCTCTGCGTTGTCTTTCTCCGTGTACTCTGTGCCCTCTGTGGTAAATCCTGATTTTCTCTCAGACCTCGCCATGCAAGCCACCGCCGTCATCCCCGCCCGCTTCGGCTCGACGCGTTTCCCCGGCAAACCGCTTGCGGACAAGACCGGCAAGCCCCTGATTCAGCACGTCGTCGAGCAGGTCCGCAAAGCTAAAACCGTCAGCCGTATCGTCGTCGCCACCGATGACCAGCGGATCCACGACGCCGTCACCGCGTTCGGCGGCGAAGCCGTGATGACGCGCGAAGACCATCCCAACGGCACCAGCCGCATCGCCGAGGCTGTCGAACAACTCGACCACTCAAGCCTCAAGCCCCAAGCCTCAAGCCTGATCCTCAACGTCCAGGGCGATGAACCCGAGATCGAGCCCGAGGTCATCGACCAACTCGTCACCGGTCTGGCCAATGATCCCGACGCCCCCATGGCAACGCTCGCCAGCCCCTTCGCAGACGACGAGGACCCCGCCGATCCCAACATCGTCAAGCTCATCGTGGACCAACTCGGCCACGCGATCTACTTCTCCAGATCACTGATCCCCCACGACCGAGATTCCAACCCCCAACCCCCAATCCCCAACCCCCTCTACCTCAAACACCCCGGCCTCTACGCGTACCGCCGTGACTTCCTGCTCAAATACGTCACGCTCGCGCCCACCCCGCTTGAAGAAGCCGAAAAGCTCGAACAGCTTCGCGCCCTCGAGCACGGCTACAAGATCGCCGTCATCCAAACCACCACCCGCCACCACGGCATCGACACGCCTGAACAATACGAAGCGTTCGTCGAGCGCATGCTTTGCCACTAAACTATTCAATACGTCTCAACACACTTGGACCCGGCCTCAATCGGATACCTGACATGAAAAAGCGTCTCGCCGCACTCGTCGCATTATTGCTGTTGGTTACTTCAAGTGCTGCTCAAGCGGAGCAGCCGAACATCGTGTTCTTCTTCGCCGACGACCTGGGCTGGAAAGACCCCGGCTTCATGGGCAGCGACTACCACCTGACACCGAACCTCGACCGGATCGCCGGCCAGGGCATGCGGTTCGACCAGGCCTACGCCAACGCCCCGAACTGCGCCCCCTCTCGTGCGGCGATGCTTTCGGGGATGTACGCGCCACGCACCGGCGTCTATACCGTTCACCCACCCACGCGTGGCAAAACCCAGCACCGCAAGCTTATCCCGGCGTCTAACCATAAGTTCCTGGAGCCCGAAGTCGTCACACTGGCCGAGGCGCTCAAGGCGGCCGGTTACGTCACCTGCACCGCGGGTAAGTATCACGTCGGCGATATCGACACGGCTTCCGATCCCGAAAACCAGGGCTTCGACTACAACATCGGCGGCTTCTCCAAGGGCCACCCCGCCAGCTACTTCAGCCCCTACAAAAACCCACGCCTCGAAGATGGCCCGAAGGGCGAGTACCTCACCGACCGGCTGACCGACGAGGTCAACGCCTTCATCAAGGCGAATCATGAGAAGCCGTTCTTTGTCTACTTCACCTACTACACCGTCCACACCCCGATGCAGCCACGCAAAGACCTCGAGCAGGCCGCCGAGCAACGGCCCAAGGGCGAGCTGCACAACCGCGCGGATTACGCGGGCATGATGGCCGCCCTGGACGAAAGCGTCGGGCGCGTACTGAAAACCCTCGATGAACTGGGCCTCAGCGAGAACACGATCATCATCTTCTCGTCGGACAACGGCGGGAACATGAAAGTCACCAAGCAAGACCCGCTGCGCGGCGGCAAGGGGATGCCCTGGGAGGGCGGCTCACGCGTGCCGCTGACCGTGAGCTGGCCCGGCCACATCGAGCCCGGCACCGTCAGGCAAGACCCCGTCCTGCTGTTCGACCTCTACCCGACCCTGATCGAAGCGGTCGGCGGCGAGCTCCCGACCAGCCAGCCGGTCGATGGCCAATCGCTGCTGCCACTACTTACCGGCGAAGTCCAGGCGCTCGAAGAACGCCCCCTCTACTGGCACTTCCCCGCCTACCTCCAGGGCTACGGCGGCGAGATGACCCGGTGGCGTGCCACCCCCTACTCCACCATCCGCAAGGGCGACTGGAAGCTCACCGAATTCTTCGAAACCAACCACGTCGAGCTCTACAACCTGTCAGAAGACATCAGCGAGACTACCGACCTGGCCGCAGAAAAGCCCGAGATCGTCGAGCAGCTGCACGCCGAACTCAAGGCCTGGCGGCAGGAGACCAACGCACCGGACCAGTTCGAGTTGAACCCTCAATACACCAGCCCGTGATCCACGGCTTACGGTCATGGGCAACCAGCTAATCTCTCCCCGATCTCGCGACTTCCAAGGAGGTCGGGGCGATGGTGCCAACTTACGGTCGCAGTCCAACCCTCATCAGGGATTAGGAATGAGTTAAAAGGACTCCGCCTGCCAGATACACCGGCCTGATTGAACGATAACGCTATATAATGAATAGCCTTACGTTATTTTCGCCCGTCCATCGGCATGACCACGACCCCCTACCCGTCGCCGATCCTTGGCAAATACGACAAATCTTCCTCGTCCATCCGGCCGATGCTTCAACTTGACGGAGTCGCGGCATCCGCTATCCTTTCCCGACTCCGAGCTTATAGACGTTTTTCGTGCCGGCCTGCCCGGTATCACGGCGGGGCTGGGAGAGCCCAACGGGGCGAGCGGCGAGCGGTCTTAACCGACCCGCAGACGCCGGCCCGCTGGTTCCTGGATTGTTTTTATTCGATGGCTAAGTCTGACGCCGACCGGCTCTGTGACCGGGCAAGGCGCAGACCGAACAGACCGTACCGCATAAGGTGACCACCATGACGACCGCGACCGCTGGCAAGAAGAATATGGCCGACCGCCTGGCCGTGACCCGTAACTTCGGCATCTGCGCCCACATCGACGCCGGCAAGACCACCGTCACCGAGCGCATCCTCTACTACACCGGCAAGAGCTACAAGATCGGTGAAGTCCACGAAGGCACCGCCACCATGGACTTCCTCGAAGACGAGCAGCAACGCGGCATCACCATCCAGTCCGCCGCCACCACCTGCCCCTGGACCCACGGCGGCAAGGACTACACCCTCAACCTCATCGACACCCCGGGCCACGTCGACTTCACCATGGAAGTCGAACGCTCCATGCGTGTCCTCGACGGCGCAGTCGTCGTGTTTGACGGCAAGGAAGGCGTCGAAGCCCAGTCCGAAACCGTCTGGCGTCAGGCCGACCGCTACAACGTCCCCCGCGTCTGCTTCATCAACAAGATGGACAAGCTCGGCGCCGACTTCGAATACAGCTTCAACACCATCAAGGACCGTCTCGGCGCCCCCGCCGTCGCCGTCCAGATCCCCATCGGTGCGGGCAACGACTTCGAAGGCGTCATCGATCTGCTGACGAACAAGGCCTACTACTTCTCCAAGGAAGACATGGGCGCCGTCGTCGAGGAGAAAGAAATCCCCGACGAATACAAGGAAATGACCGAGCTCTGGCACCACGACCTGGTCGAACGGGCAGCAGAGCTGGACGACACCCTGACCGAGAAGTTCCTCAACGACGACGACCTGAGCCCGGAAGAAATCCGCCAGGCGCTGCGTCAGGGCACCATCGACCGCCGCATCCACCCCACGTTCTGCGGCTCCGCCCTCCAGAACATCGGCGTGCAGCGGCTGATCGACGGCGTCATCGACTACCTGCCCAACCCCACCGAGGTCCCCGAAGTCCAGGGCACCGACGTCAAGGACGCCGACAAGAAGCTCAGCCGCCCCCACGACGAAGACGCCCCGTTCTCCGGCCTGGTCTTCAAGATCGTCAACGACGCCCACGGCGACCTGACCTACGTCCGCGTCTACTCCGGCGTGCTCGAAAAGGGCAGCCGTGTGCTCAACTCCAACAACGGCAAGCGTGAGATCATCAGCCGTATCTTCGAGATGCACGCCAAGGACCGCCAGGCCCGCGACAACGCCAAAGCCGGCGAGATCGTCGCCATCGTCGGGCTCAAGAGCTCGATGACAGGCGAAACCCTCTGCTCCACCGACGACCCGATCGTCCTGGAACGCATGGACTTCCCCGATCCGGTTATCTCCATGAGCATCGAGCCGGCCACCACCGCCGACAAGGAAAAGCTCGGCAACGCCCTGGTCACCATCCGCCGCGAAGACCCCTCCTTCCAGAGCCACTACGACGAAGAGACCGGCCAGACCATCATCGCCGGCATGGGTGAGCTTCACCTGGACATCATCAAGACCAAGCTGATCCGCGACATGAAGGTCGGCGTCAACGTCGGCACGCCGCGTGTGGCTTACAAGGAATCGATCAGCAAGCAGGCCGAAGGCCGCGGCATCCACAAGAAGCAGACCGGTGGCCGTGGTCAGTTCGGCGACTGCTCCATCATCATCGAGCCCATCACCCCGGAAGAAGCCGCCGAACAGGAACTGGAATACAAGGACGGCGTCGCCTTCGAGAACAAGGTCATCGGCGGCGCGATCCCGAAGGAATACATCCCCTCGGTCGCCGTCGGCTGCCGCGAAACCGCCAAGAGCGGTGTCCTCGCCGGCTACCCCCTGCTCGGCGTCAAGGTGTCGCTGGTCGATGGTAAGTTCCACGACGTCGACTCTTCGCAGATCGCCTTCGAGCAGGCCGGCACCCTGGCCTTCAAGGAAGCGACCCGCAAGGCCGGCCTCGAACTGCTCGAGCCGATCATGAAGGTCGTCATCACCACCCCGGATGAGTTCCTCGGCAACGTCTCGGGCGACCTGAACCGCCGCCGGGCCATCATCAGCGAGACCGAGCAGCGTGGCAACACCCGCGTCGTCACCGCCGAAGCCCCGCTGTCGGAAATGTTCGGCTACTCCAACACCCTCCGCGGCATGAGCCAGGGCCGCGCCAGCTACGCCATGGAGCCTCTGACCTACCGCCCCGTCCCCGGCAACATCGCCAAGGAAATCCTCGAAGGCGCCGACAAGTAAAAACCTCAAGCCCACACGCTCCTGCGTGTGGGAGTCCCTGGCACACCTTGGGACACATGCATATATCACCCCTCAAACCCACGGCTCACCCCGTGGGTTTTTTCTTGCGTATACTCATATCAGCCACTCACCTAATCCGGAGATACACCATGCGCTCACTTCTAACCGCTTGCTTACTCATCGTAGCGTTAACTTCCGTGACGGCTCACGCCGAAGTCACCACCATGCCGGTCCCCTACAACCACGACGGGATCGACTTTGAAGGCCACCTCGCGATCCCCGAAGGTGAAGCCAAGGGCGCGGTGCTGGTCGTGCATGAATGGTGGGGCATGAACGATTACGCCAAGCGGCGGGCGAACATGCTGGCCGAGATGGGGTACGTCGCGTTCGCGATTGACATGTACGGCAAGGGCAAGGTCACCGACAGCCCCCAACAAGCCGGGCAGTGGGCCGGTGCGGTGATGGGCGATCGTGAGCTTTACCGTTCGCGCGCGATGGCGGGCTTCAACGCCATCAAAGACACGCAATTCACCGACGGCCTGAAGTTCGCCGCGATCGGGTACTGCTTCGGCGGTACGACCGTGACCGAAATGGCCTACGCCGGGGCGGACCTCGAGGGCGTCGTCTCGTTCCACGGCAACCCAAGGCCCCCGCTTGAAACCGACACGATCAAGGCGTCGATCCTGTTCGCTCATGGTGACGGCGACTTCCTCGTGCCCGACGAAAAACTCGACGCTGCGACCGACGCCCTCGACGCCATGGGCGCGGACTGGCTGCTGATCCGCTACGCCAAGGCGGAGCATGCCTTTAGCAACCCCGCCGCCGACGGCTACGACATCCCCGGTGTGAGCTACAACGAGAAGGCCGACCAACGCGCCTGGGCCCATATGCAGTCGTTCCTCGACGAGGTACTCGGGACCGAGTAAATTAAGACCATGACGGGGCAGACCAGCACATCCCGACCCGCGCCACGGATCACCTACATCGCCGGCGGCAAGCTCTACGTGGTGAGCCCGGACGGATCGAAGCGTGAAGTTACCAGCGACTTCGCACAGGGCCTGATCGACCGCGCCGAAGCGAGCCGGCAACGCAACGAATGGAAGTCCGGCTCCGTCGGGTGGAACGCCACCAGCGCCCCGCCGGAGCTTGTCTCACTAGGTATGGCCTACCAGGGCCAGCACGACCAGCGGCAGGTCAACATGATCACCGCCGTCCCGCTCGACGCCGACCGAATGCTCTACGCGCTGCAGACCGACGCGATCGGCGGGCTCTTCGAGTACACCCTCTCCAACGATGAAGAACGCCGACTCGTGCATCAGACCGAGTTCCGCGTCGGCGAACTGGACGCCCACCCCGATGACGAGAGGCTGATCGCCTCGCTGGCCTACCCCGACGGCTCAGCCAACCTCGCCACCATGAGGCCCGGCGGCGGGCGCACCGCCGAAATCACGGAAGGCGATTCCGTCGATCAGGCCCCGCGCTGGGCGCAGAACGATGACGACACCATCGTCTACCAGTCCGCCGGCATCGCCCGAGGGTATCACGGCGAGCTGATGGGTTTGTCTACTTTCCGGATCGAACAGCTCGACCTGACGCGCGGCGAACACCAGGTGCTGGCCGAATCCGACGAACACGACCTGCTCGCACCGCAGATGGACAAAGACGGCACGCTCTACTACATCCGCCGGCCGCATGAAGAGCTATTTCCAAGGCCGACGTTGGCTAAGCAACTCAAGGACATCGCCTTGTTCCCGGTGCGCCTGTGTGTGGCGATCTTCTGGTTCCTCAACGCGTTCTCGATGCTCTTTGCCAAGAAGCCGCTGACTTCCGCCAGCGGCCCGAAGGTCGATGGGCAGACCACGCGGCAACTGGTGCTGTATGGCCGGGTCATCGAGGCACAGAAAGCCAGCCGCGGCCAGAAACAGGCCGGCCCAGCCGTCGTCCCCGATACATGGGAACTGGTCCGCCGTAACCCACAAGGTGAAGAAGCCGTCATCGCATCGGCCGTCGGCCACTACGACCTTGCACCCGACGGCGGCGTCATCTTCACCAACGGCGCGAAGGTGATCCACCAGGACCCCGACGGCACACAATCCGTGCTGATCAAGGACAGCCTCATCGAGCGCGTCGCCTACATCGGTTGATTTACCGCACATACCCCCCCCACGCTCATACGTGTGGAACCCGCGAGCTTCGGACAACCCAAAGGAAACGGATCATGAAACAAATCATCACCGCATTTTGCCTGCTCGCAACACTAGCCTTCTTACCCGGCTGCCAGTCCGTCACCAGCGACCACCTCATAGGCGAGGCTGTCAGTGTCGAAGCCGCCGAGGAGTTCAACGGCGTCTGGCGACTGGACGACGGCATCTTCCTGATCCACCACGAAGAAGACGGGGGCCTTGCCGTCGCGGCCGTCGAATGGAGCGACGGTGAGTTCGAGCTCAACGAGTTCGAGGTCGTCCTGACGCGACATCATGACATGCTCTTCGCTCACCTGTTCGACGAAGAAGATGACCATGACAAGGACGAGGGGCACGACGACCACGGCGAGCATGATGACGACGAGCACGGGCATAATCACGCGCATGACGACTCAGATCATGACGGTCACGAGCACGACGCTGATCACGATGATGAAGACCAGCCAATGCTGGTTCTGGGCATGGTGACGCATGGGCAGGATGACACGATTGTGATTTTCGCCGTGGACTTCGACGCATTCGCTCAGGCCATGGAAGACGGCAAGATCGAAGCCGCGCTAGAAGACGACGACAACACCCTGCACATCCAGGGTGAGAAGGAAGACCTGGACGCCCTGGTCGCCCCCGAGCAGTTTCATGAGCTGTTCCGCCTGACCGACCCCGGCGTCATGATCCGCGTCGGTGATGTGGATTGAGTGCATCCCGGCCTAGGTGAGCTTGGGCAACAAACCGTCGCCGCATAATCAGAACGAGATCATCACCTGCGCCCGCCCGGTGGTGGCCGAAAACTCAAGCGATTGGATCACGTCGAACGTGAACTTCGTAGCGTGGCCGCGCAGAAAGACATTCGTCCCGACGGTCAGTTGCTGGATATCGTTGGGATTGCCCGGCACGCTGGTCGCGGCCGATGATGAGTAAGCCACGTTGTCCTGATCTATCCACTCGTAGCGCGAGTACAGATCGACCTTGTCGGGAACAATGAATACCCCGCCTTGAACCAGCAGGCCTTGCTGATCGGCTTCGGTGATGTTCGGGGAGCCGTTGGATTCGATGTGCCGGGCGGTGTACGCGCCCATCAGGTGCCAGCCATCCGATTCCATGCTCAGGTCCGCGGTGTACTTCAGGACGTCCGGTGTGGCTGTGCCGCTACCGGTCTCACCTTTATCAAACTGGACCGCCCCGCCGAGGAGCATGGCGAACCCGTCCCCGGCCCACCCGTGCGGGTCTTTGAGCTGTGCCCAATCTCCGGCGAGCTTCCACTCACCCCGGACGCCCAGCGCAAAGTCGGTGTTATCTGCATCGAAGTCACGGTTCCAGCCGTACGCCCCATTGTGAACGGTCAGCGCCAGCCGTGTATCTTCGCCGTGCCTAACCAGCTTGACACCCTGGACGTACAGCGAGGTGAACGTTGAATGGATCGCAGACCGCTCAAGTAGCGGAAGCACTCGGGCGCTGGTCTGCCATTCCTTGCCAAACGGGGCCTTGATCTGGCCCGCGGTCACAGACCAGGCGTCATCGATCTGGTACTTGATAAACATCAATTCGGCCCGGACATTCCCGTCCGCCCGATTGACGGCCGGCATAATGAAGTAGGTGACCTTCGGCGAGCCGATGTGGCCGGTAAAAATCAAAGCTAACCGGCGGGTTGTGAAACCGGATTCTTCGTCATCGACAGCATCCGGGATATGACTAAAGAGGTAGCGGAACTGCATATAGCTGCAAATCTTCAGCAGGAACTGGCCATTGTCCCGGATCACAAAGCCGCCGTCGTAGGTGCAGTGAAGCTGTTCATCCAACAGCGACGCCCGGGTGTCCGCATCGGCCAGGACCTCCTCGATCAGGCCCCGGACCTCCTCGGCCCGTCGTTCATTCATCCACGGCTCGGCCTGATGGGCGCGCACCTGATCCAACTGGCTCTGCAGATCAGCCAATTCGGCCTGCATGGACTGCAGGCGCGGATCGATATGGCCCGGTTCATGGTCAGCCACCGCGTTAACGGGGCTCAAAACCAGGCACAGGATGATGGAAAGGTAAGTTACGGTCAGGCGGGCTGAACTCATAATTGAGAGTGTTATATCTTTATTTTGCCCGACCTGCAAAGTGCCCGCTCCCTACCTCAAATCCCCTGCCACCCCGCCTCGTTTCCTGCTACCTTACGTGGCTCATGGCATTAGTCGGCGTATCCAATCTGGTGCTCAGTTTCGGCGACCGGCGCATCCTCGACGGCGTGAACCTCACCCTCGATGCCGGGCAGCACGTCGGCATGGTCGGCCGCAACGGCTGTGGCAAAAGCACGCTGATGAAGATGATCGCCGGCCACACCGCGGGCGCCGCGATCAAGCCCGACAGCGGCCAGATCCAGGTCGCCCGAGGCACCAGTGTCGGGTACCTCACCCAGGACCACGACCTGAATCCCGAGCACACCCTGCGTGAAGAGGCCGGCACTGCGCTGGCGGAACTCGCCGTCATCCAGGCTGAGATCGACGAGGTCAGCCACGCCATGGCCGAGGCCGAGGGCGATGAACTGGACAAGCTGCTCAAGCAGTACGAGCAACTGGAGGTCAAACTCCACGCCGCCGGGGGCTACTCCACTGATCACCTGATCGACCAGGTGCTGCACGGCCTGGGGATCACCGAAGACATGTTCAAGATCAAGGTCGCCGACCTGTCCGGTGGGCAGAAGGGCCGGCTCGCGCTGGCGAAGCTTCTGCTGTCGCACCCGGACGTGCTGCTGCTGGACGAGCCGACCAACCACCTGGACATCGCCGGTCGGCAGTGGCTGGAGAGCTTCCTGGCGACCTATTCCGGTGCGGTGCTGATGGTCAGCCACGACCGCTGGATGCTGGACCGCGTGGTGACCAAGATCTATGAGATGGAAGACGGCCGGCTGATCGAATACCCCGGCAACTACCAGCAATACCGCGAACAGCGGGCCGAGCGCCACCTCGCCCAGCAGCGAGCTTTCGACAAGCAGCAGACCGCGATCAAGCAGGAGCAGGCCTTCATCGCCCGTTACAAAGCCGGTCAACGCGCCAAGCAGGCCAAGGGTCGGGAACGCAGGCTCGAACGGTTCAAGCGCGACGAAGCGATGGACCGCCCCATCGAGCTCGACACGATGAAGCTCACCTTCAAGCAAGGCCCGCGCTCCAGCGACAACGTCATCATCACCCACGGCCTGGGGATGGCCTACGATACGCGCACACTTTTCAATAACCTGTCCATCAATATCAAGCGCGGCGACACGATCGGCATCATCGGGCCCAACGGCTCGGGCAAATCCACCATCGCGCGCTGCATGCTCGGCGAGCAGACCCCGACCTCCGGCGAAACCCGGATCGGCTCGCAGGTCAGCATCGGCCACTACAAACAGACGCACGAACACCTGGACATGTCGCGCACGGTCATCGAGTACCTACGCCCGATCACGCCCAATCAGCTCGAACAGGAAGCCCGCGACCTGGCCGGCGCGTTCCTTTTTTCAGGCGATTCACAGGACAAACCGCTTGGGGTCTTGTCGGGTGGCGAGCGCAGCCGGGCCGTGCTTGCCGGGCTCGTCACCGGTGGGCACAACCTGCTGGTCCTCGACGAACCGACGAACCACCTGGACATCCCCAGCGCCGAACGACTTGAAAAAGCCCTACGCCGCTTCAGCGAACCCGCAACCGGCTACGGCCAGAACCGCAGCCCCGAGGGCACGCTGCTGATCATCAGCCACGACCGCATGCTGCTGGACAACCTCGCCGATCAGTTGCTCATCTTCGATGGTTTTGGCAACGTCAAACACTTCCTCGGCACGTACAGCGAATACATCGAAACACAGGACGCTGAGGTGATCGTCAAGGACGACACCGAAACAGTCAAGAAGAAGCCGGACAAACCCAAGAACAGCAAGCCCCCCACCGCTGCGAAAAAGAACAACCAGAAGAAAAAGGCTTCCGGGGGGCCAAAGCGCAAGAAGTCTCGCTTCTCACACATGAGCCAATCCAAACTCGAAGCAGCCATTGAGCAGGCCGAGGCCAAGCTGGCTGAGCTGGACGCCCAACTGATCGATCCCGAGGTATACAAAGACCATAAACGCTTCAGCGAACTTCAAGACGAACGCGAAAAGGTCCAGACCGAGCTGACACCGATGGAAGAAGAGTGGATGCAGCGCGCGGATGAAGGCTAAGGATCGGGGATCGGGGATCGGGGATCGGGGATCGGGGATCGGGGATCGGGGATCGGGGATCGGGGATCGGGGATCGGTTGGATTGTATGAAGCGCCGCGACCTGTCGCGGTAAGCTGATAGCGTACGCCTTCTCTTACACCCCGGAATCGTCGGCGGCTTGGCCGTTCATCCCCACCGGCGTCTTGGGGCTGACCTGCTCGGGTGTGTCCCAGAACTTGATCTTGTCCAGCTGCCCGGGCGGCTCCTGGTACGGCATGTAGGTGTATTGACGCTGCTGCGCGAACAGGCCCGCGGGGTTGCCGTCGGCAAAGCCCATCCACGGCCCGCC
This sequence comes from Phycisphaeraceae bacterium, assembly GCA_965230275.1. Lineage (GTDB taxonomy): Bacteria > Planctomycetota > Phycisphaerae > Phycisphaerales > Phycisphaeraceae > JAJRRS01. The sequence continues at coordinate 174,538 of CBDDKO010000001.1, forward strand.
GTCCGTGCCAAGCTCCTGCCCGGTCAACATCGCAAGCGAATCGGACGCCGATTGAACCACGCCGAAGTCGTTATCGGATAGCGCGCCGACCAGGGCGTTGAAGACCGACCGCATCGGGTACTGCCCGAGCGCCTGCGCCGCGGCGATCCTGACGTCGGCGTCCTCATCTTCAGCCAGCACATCCATCAGTGGCCTAACCGCGCTTTGGTGATGGATCTTCTGCAAAGCCTTGGCGGCCTCCCAACGGACAAAGCCGGTGTCGTCCTTGAGCAGCGCAATCATGGTGGGCGCGTCCTCAGTCGTGCCGTGCAAACCCAGGGCGTGGACGCAGGCCGCGCGGACCGTCGGGTCTTGATCGTCGATCAGCAGCCGGTAGGTCCGGACGTACGGCTCTTCGTGCCCGAAGTGCGAACTTGATAACAGCGCCACGCTGCGGCGTCGCAGGTCGGCGTCGTAGACATTAAACGCCTCACGCGCCACCTCCGACGGGGTAGGCGGGACGATCGACTCGATCAAATCCGCAAACACATCGTTCTGGTTATTCGCCCCGGTGCAGCCGGTCATCGATAGGCCGATGGCACAAAGGCCAAGTAGAACGGCAAGGCGGGCGGGCAGGATTTGGGGTATTCGTTTGGATTGCATGAGGTTAAAGTGTATCGTGGGCCGATCGTTCCTGCATGGATATCGGACATTCGGCCAGAATGCCTTGACCGCCCCGCCGTACGCGGACCACCTGCCGGGAAAACCGAACGCATGTCCCCACCCTCGCATAAGTTCAGACACCTCTTGGCCTTGGCCCGGCCGGGGATGCTGGCGTCGCTGGTCAGCACCCTCTGGCTGATGACGTGCCTGGCGCTGTATCTCGAGCCCGAAAGCCGGCGCAACCCCGCCCTTGACGCGTTGGGCGTTGCCTGGTCGCTGCTGGTCACGGCCGCCATCGCCGTCGGTCTGGGCATATTCATGATGGCATTCAATGACGCGTTAGACGCCCGGCATGACCGCGCGTTCGAGCCGGACCGCCCGATCCCCTCGGGCAAGATCAGCCAGCGCGCCGCCCTGAGCCTGGCGATGCTGGGGCTGCTGGTAGCCTTGGGGGCTTCGGTCACGCTCGGTACCTTGAGCATGATCATCGCGCTGATCAGCGTCGGGGCGATCGTCTTCTACAACCTGGCCGGCCGGTTCGTCCCCGCCGTCGGGATTGTCACCCTCGCCCTGGCGCTCGCCGCCGCCGCGCTGATCCCCAACCCCAACCTCGTCTTCGCCTGGCCGATCCTGTTGCTGATGACCCACGCCATCGCCGCAGGCACACTCCGGCATTACCTCGCCGCCAAACGCCCCGCGATCTCGCCGATCAACGGCTGGGGGATACTGATCGGCTGGGCGTTCTGGAGCCTGGTCGTCCTCATGCTCATCCGTGTGCGCGGCGACGGCATCGAGCACACCGGGACAGGGCTCATCTGGATCGGGCCTGCGATTGCGTTGTTGTTGTTCACGCTACTCGTCTGGCTGATGCTCGGCCCCGCCGCGATACACCCGCGCAACCGCCGCGCAACCGCCAAACGATTCACCAACCTGGCCACCACCTGGCTGATCGTCTTCAACGCCGGTTGGCTCTTCGCCGCCGGGCTCTGGTGGCAGGGCTTGTTGGTCCTGGCGCTACTCATGCTTGCTGTGACCAACCCGTCTCCGGATGCAACGAAACCGGCCTGATAACCCAGTCAACCGGGCCCGCTTGATTCTCGATTCAGCGCGTGGTACAAACGGGGATGCCCCCCAAGAACACGCCACAAAACGATCAGGCCCCTTCCAGTGACACCGCCAGCCTCCTCGCCGAGGCCGGACACGCCACGCAGGAATCCGAATTCTTCAACCCCGTGCCCCCCGGCTACGTCCAGGGACGCCATAAGTACGTCATCGTCCTGGGCACCGTCATGAGCGGGCTGGGCAAGGGCATCTTCTCCTCCAGCCTCGCCAAACTCTTAAAAGACAAGGGGCTGAGCGTCGCTCCGGTCAAGATGGAGGGCTACCTGAACATCGACTCAGGCACGCTCAACCCCTACCGCCACGGCGAGGTCTTCGTCCTGGATGACGGGCTCGAGACCGACATGGACCTGGGCACCTACGAGCGCATGCTCGACCAGAACCTGACCCGCCATAACTACACCACCAGCGGCCAGATCTACAAACGCGTCCTGGATAAAGAGCGCCACGGCGGCTACCTCGGGCGGGACGTGCAGATGATCCCGCATGTCACCGGCGAGGTGAAGTACCTGCTGCGTGAACTGGCCGTCGAGCAGGACGCGGACGTCGTCTTCGTCGAGGTCGGCGGGACCGTCGGCGACCACGAAAACGCCTTCTACATCGAGGCCACACGTCAGCTCGCTTTTGAGGAAGGCGAGGGCGCGGTGTGCTTCGTGGCGTTGACCTACGTGATCGAACCTCCAGCCCTGGGCGAGCAGAAGTCCAAGGCCGCGCAGCTGGGCCTGAAGAAGCTGATGGAGGCCGGCGTGCAGCCGCACATCGTCGCCGCCCGCGCGAAGAACCCGGTCGAATCCTCCGCCGCGCAGAAGATCGCCATGTTCAGCAACGTCCCGCTGAATCGTGTGTTCTCGATGCACGACCGCGATTCGATCTACACCATCCCCGACGCCATGCGCCAAGGCGGGCTGGACCGCGAGGTTCTGACCATGCTCGACCTGCACTCCCGCGTGGATCAGGGCCACGAAGACCGGGCTCGGCAGGACTGGCAATCGTTCGTCGGCAAGCTCACCGCCGAGCGCAAGAACAAGGTCAAGATCGGGATCACCGGCAAGTACGCCTCGCTGCGTGATGCCTACGCCTCGATCGACAAGGCCCTCGAGCACTGCGGCGCGCACCTGAACTGTGAGATCGAAACCGACTGGCTGGACACCACACGTTTCGAGCCGGAAGAGGCGGCTGAGAAACTCAAGGGCATGGACGCCGTGATCGTCCCAGGCGGGTTCGGGCACCGCGGCACCGAGAGCAAGATCGCCTGCGTCAAGTATTGCCGGGAGAACGGCCTGCCGTACCTGGGCATCTGTCTTGGCTTCCAGATGGCGGTCGTCGAATTTGCGCGCAACGTCGCCAACCTCCCCGAAGCAGCCAGCACCGAGTTCGACCAGCTATCCGAAGCGCCGGTCATCGACATCCTCCCGGAGCAGAAGAAGATCGAGGGCCTCGGCGGGAACATGCGCCTAGGCGGCAAGGACGTCCTGATCCAACCGAACACCCTCGCCGCGTTCCTCTACAACCAGAAAGCGACCGAGAAGTTCACGATCCGTGAACGCTTCCGTCACCGCTACGAAGTGGACCCGAAGTACATCGACCAACTCCAGGACGCCGGTCTGGTGTTCTCCGGCCGTCACCCCGAGCAGCCGATCATGCAGGTCCTGGAACTGCCCGACCACCCCTACTTCATCGGCGCCCAGTTCCACCCCGAACTGACCGGCCGGCCACTTCGGCCCCAGCCGATGTTCATGGGCCTGCTCGCCGCCGCAATCCGCCACAGCCAGCCCGACACCCCCGCCGACCCGGTCAGCACCCGCTGGCTGATGCCACGCCCCGAGAAGACCAAGGCCTGACCAATCCCCCGGATTGATCCCACAAACGTCAACGAGCTACACCGCTAATATCACCAGACAAGATTGCAAAAATGCTTGCAATCGCTGCCTTTGCGTGATAGCGTAGTTATATAACAAAGCCAGCCGGTACTCTCCGGCCTGTTGCGTCCACCTATCGTAAATCATATCCAATACAGTTCCGTTCCATGTCATCAAAACCCCACCCACAACATGATGCCGGCTTCACGTTGATCGAGTTGCTGGTGGTGATTTCGATCATCGCCCTGCTGATCGGGATCCTGCTTCCGGCGCTCGGGGCGGCCCGGCGGTCGGCGCAATCCGTCGTCTGCCTGAGCAACAGCCGACAGATCGGCATGGCAACCACCGCCTATACCGCCGACAATGATGATTACTTCGTGCGCTACCGGAACGTCTACAACCCAGGCGGGTACCCGACCACTCCGTATTCATCTTGGTGGCAAGCCACGCTCTTCAACCTGGGCTACATGCCTGACCTGAATGTCTACACCTGCCCGTCACTAGACTCCAATAAGGAAATCCTCGAAGCCGATCCCACCCAGCCAAATGTCCAGCGCTGGGCCTGGAGCGAATACGGCATGAACTCCAGCAACATAGGTGTCGTTCAGCGTCAGAACGGGTTTAACTTGTCGAAGTACACTTATGTCGGCACCGTCCCGTCCAATCCCGGCAAGGGAGTGACGGCCAACCTGACGATCTCCGCACGGATCAACGAAATCGTCACCGCCTCGCAGATGATCTACTTCGCCGACTCGGTCGAGCACTTGGCCAGCAAATGGACACGCGGTTCAGGTTTCATCTTCGATTACCCGCACAACACGTCCAGCCAGCGCTACGGCAGGGTCCACCCCAGACACAACCTTACGGCGAATATCACGTTCGCCGATGGCCACGCCGCGGGGCTGAAGCTAAAGGCCGGCGAGGTTGATCCCTACGCGGACCGATACGAGATGTATGGCCGCGATGTTTCGGGCTATGACGACAACGAACTGAGCGACGCCCGGGCCCATAACGACAACCGCTGGACGATCGACGGCAAGCGCCGTCCCGGCGTCCTGGGTGGCGGATGACCTCAACCCAACTTGCCCTTTGGAGGGGACGACACGAACCGGTTTTGTGCCGTCCTCAAACACTGAGCCGGGCGCTGCTCCCACAGCGCCCGGGTTTTTTTTCATTTGCCACCACCACTTGGTATCGTCTCCCCCAGTTAGCTTGAATGGGTGCCCGGACGACACAAAGTTTTACCCATCTTATCACCCATCCCCATAAATCAGACCCATATGTATTTACATGTGCTATTATCTCTTTATCCGTCCATAATTATGAAAGATTATCCTTGACATCCTGGATAGATTGATGCATTCTATGATTGTAAAGTGGGTATATGCCCTGCATGCAGTGAAGGCTTGCACATATTAGCTGTTCTGGCTGCAGGAATGAGAGGGAAGGAATAACCACACTCATATTCATGTGTTCAATGTGATATGCATGTGACATGTCGCCCGGTCTAGTCATTTAATGGGCTTGTTCTTTTTATAGGAGATGGAGATATGAGGACATTTGGTATCTGCATGGCCATCACGGTAGGCGCTCTGGTGTCGGCACCGGCATCGGCAGCTGTGGTGATCTCAGACGACTTCGAGGTCGATACCTCGGCTAACTACACCGTGCTGGACGAGAGCAACGCCGCCTCAGGCGACGGCACGCCTGATGGTGGGGCGACGTTCAACTTTGACTACATCGCCGCGGGTATCCCCCTGGCCCCCAACTCCACCGGTGGCGACACCAGCGGTCTGAAGATGGTCGCCAACGAAACCGCCAATGACGCCGGTGCGGCCGACCACGTTACGGCCTTCCACAACATCGCCCTGACCGGCAACATGACCCTTCAGGTCGATATCTTCATGGGCGTTGACCTGGGTGCCAGCGGCAGCACAGAGTTTGCCCACATCGGTGTCGGCAGTGATGCCTCCGACTTCAACTCGATCTTCACACCCATCGCCGGCGTCGGGCACTTCATGTCCATGACCGGTGAAGGCGGCAGCTCCTCGGACTACCGTCACTTTGTCAACGGCACGCCGGTGAACTCGGGTGATTCGAGCTACCTCAACGCGGACAACACCACCAACGCCACCGCGCAGCTCTATCAGGACCTGTTCCCCTCGCCCCCGTCGGATGTGGCCGGCTCCCCGACCAACATCTGGACGACCATGACCATCGAGGTCAACCCGCTGCACGTCCGCTACTTCCTGGACGGCGTTGAAATCATCCGCACGCCGAACGTGGGTTCAGCCGATGGTTTCGTGAGCCTGGGTTACAACGACCCGTTCAGCTCGGTCGGCCCCCACTTCGTGGTCTACGACAACCTCATCGTCACCGACGTCCCCGAGCCCGCCAGCCTCGCGCTGCTCGGCCTGGGCGGCCTGGCGATGCTGCGTCGTAAATAATCACACGAACGGTTAGTACATCTGAATAACCCAAACCGCCGGGCCCCGAGCCCGGCGGTTTTTCTTTACCCAAAATACCATAATAGACTCAGGTCCCCTCACGATCGCTTTTTTGCACGATGCAGCCTCTAACAGTAGAACTTTAAACCACTAGCAGATACTGAAAAACCCGGTTTTTTCATTGCCAGACGATCATATTGTGATATAATAAATGGCGTTCGAAGACCTCTTTGATACATGACATCTCATTGGTATGTCATATCGAATTAACTACCGTGTCATTCACATCTAGGAAGGGAGAAGTATGAAAACGATTCACTACGGATGGGCGGCCTTGGTCGCGGCGGCAGTCGCCACCCCGGCGATGTCTGCCACGCTGTTTTCCGACAGCATGGACAGCGGTGCGGCTTGGGCGAAAAACGAATCCAACGCCAACAACCAAGTCACCTTTGGTTACGACTACAGCGCCAACGGGATCCCCGAGGCCCCCAACACCCAAGGCGGCGACACCGCAACTTCAGGTCTCCTAATGGAAGCCAATCTCGACGGCAGCGGCGGGAGCATTTTCCACGTCTATCCAACAGGGCAGAACTTCACGGGTATCTACCAGTTGAGGTTCGACGCCTGGATGGAATTTGGAACGTCTGGTACCACGGAGTATATGGGCGGTAGCGTCGGGTACAACGGCACTTCGCCGGACGTCGGTGGTGGAGGCGTTGCGGTCTTTGCCAACGGCGATGGCGGTTCGTCCAATGACTGGCGATCGTTCAATGACGCCGCTTACTCCGGACTGGGCAACGGCAATGCCGCTCCCTACGTCGGTTTCCTGCCTGCCACCAACGGAAGTGCTGCCGGTTCCCCCGGGTTCCAATGGGTGACTTGGGAATTCAACATGTACGGCGGTGTTGTTGACGTCTACATCGAGAAGCCGGACCTCAGCCGTCTGCTCGTGGCCTCCATCAACGCCACAAGCAGCACCGATGGGAATATTGGCCTGTACTACGCAGACTACTTCAGCTCGCTGGGATCGCCTCAAGCGTTCGGTATAGTCGACAACGTCGTCGTCTCCGACGTCCCTGAGCCCGCCAGCCTCGCGCTGCTCGGCCTCGGCGGCCTGGCGATGCTGCGTCGCAAATAAGTTAGCCACCGGCTTAAACATCTGAATAACCACAAACCGTCGGCCCTCGCGGTCGGCGGTTTTTTTTATGGGGCCTTCACCCCCTGCCCCTGATTCACAGGCAAACTCATGCCCCGCTCGCGTAGACAAAACCCCTGTATTTACGCTATCTTCTACCCATCGGGACGCCGTAAGTCCCACCGATATCATCCATGTTTTTTGATCAGGGGTATGCTCTTGACTCGCGACCTTCTTACTGCTGCGCTGACCGTTTCGCTTTTCTCAACCGCCGTCTGCGGCGACACCGTCGAGCTGGTCACCGGGGACCTGCTGCACGGCACCGTCACGTCCCAGACCGATGACGCCGTCACACTCACCCACCCCGTGCTCGGCGAAGTCACCCTCCCCAAGGACCAGGTCCAGGGCGTGATCGTGACCTCCGACCAGGCGGATGATGCACCGGTTGTCGAAACCAAGCCCGAACCGGCCCCCGAGCCCGAACCAAAAAGTGAATGGTCCAACAAGCTGCTGCCCGGCTGGGACAAGCACTTCGAGGTCGGCTTCACCGGGACCGACGGCAACACCCAGACCAACACCATCACCGTCGGCTTCGCCGCGCTCCAGGAGAACGACCACGAGCGGACCAAGCTCGGCCTGAAGTACTTCCGTTACGACGACGACGGGATCCGCACGCGCAACGAGGCCAGCGCAGAAGCCACACACGACTGGCTCATGCCCGACAGCCCGTGGTTCAGGTTCATCAATGGCAAGTTGGAGTACGACGAGTTCTCCGACTGGGAAACCCGGGCCAGCGCGTTCGTGGGCGTCGGCAAGCAGATCGTCGAGAACGACAAACACAACCTGATCGGCCGGGCCGGTATCGGCGGCAGCTACGAGTTCGACAGCATCAACGAACTGGTCCCCGAAGCCCTGATCGGCTTGGAATGGGTCTACACGATCAACGAACGCCAGACGCTGTCCAGCCACGTCACGATGTACCCCGACCTCGATGACTTCGGCGAATCCCGCACCGTCGCCGGCGCAGCCTGGACCATCAAGATCGACGAGGCCGACGGCCTGAGCCTGAAACTGGGCCTCGACAACGAGTACGAATCCCGCACCGAAGGCGCCGCCAAGCACAACGACGTGAAGTACTACGGTGCACTGGTGTTCGACTTCTAAATAACCGTAATCAACACATAGGGGGCCGACATGTATATGACCAGGCTGATCAGTGCGCTCATTCTCGCCTTACCACTAAGTGCAACAGCCTTTGCCGAGACAGACCCCTTGCCGCTTGGCAAGAGCGAGCAAGGCCAGGCGTCGCCCGATGAGCCCAGGGTCTACAGCGTGACGGTGGACGGCCCGGGCATCCTGACCGTCGCGGTCCGGTCGGGCAACGGTGAAGACCTCGGGATCAACATCGCCGACGCGCATGGCCAAACGCTAGCAAACGGCTACGGCGACATCGACGAGTTCGGCATCTTGGGTGACGAGCAACTCGCATCCACACTCGGCTCCGCGGGCGATTACCTAGTCTACATTTCGGCCTACGACCAACATGCGACCTACACGATTGGCGCTTCGTACCTACCCATGGCGGAGGCCGAACTCCCGGAAGACCCTCTGGGCGCACCGGATACGGCCTCGCCGCTTAAGCCTGGCCAGAAGATGGGCGATACGATCCGTCCCGCACGTGGCGACCACTACGACTGGTATCGGGTCACACCGGAGCACAACGGCGTCTTGACCGTTTACACACGCGGGGCCGAAGACGTGATCCTCGAAGCGTATCAAGAAGGCGAGTACCACGACTCCCTCGCCACCGCCGACGGCACGGACCAGACAGCGATGGGCAATGAATCCATCACGCTGGATGTCCGTGAGAACGAGCCCGTGTACTTCCGCGTCTCGACCTACAGCACGGCCGCCGACTACACGATCAACGCCGGGATGGTCGGCGAGTGATACGCCCGACTGAGACCTCACATTCACGCTAGAGTGATACTCATCATTATGAGCCGTGTCGCCTCCTGTCATTCCCGCGCAGGCGGGGATCCATGTATCTGATTTGACGGGCTTCTGGATTCACGCCTGCGCGGGAATGACGGTCATAAACGATGCGAAAAACACTCTAAGTAAAAAAGCCCGTGTCGTACTGACACGGGCTTTGTTGCTATCAGGTTGTGAAGTCTAGTCAGCTCTTGTTCCCGCCGCCGGGCAGTTCTTCGCCTAGCAGTTGGGCGACCAGGCGGGACTCGCCGACGGTGGTCTCGATCTCTTCCGGCGTGACGGCGCCGGCGGCTTCGGCGACGGCGGTGGCGTCTTCCAGTTCCTGCTCGCGGGTGGGCAGTTCCTGGGCCGGGGGTTCGGCGAGCTTGAGCACCTTCATGCCGGTGTACTTCTTGAAGCCCGTGCCGACCGGGATCAGGTGACCGAGCAGGACGTTTTCCTTCAGGCCTTCCAGCGGGTCGCTCTTGCCGGCGAGCGACGCTTCGGTGAGGACCTTGGTGGTCTCCTGGAAGCTGGCGCCGGAGAGGAACGATTCGCTCTGGAGGCTGGCCTTGGTGATACCCAGCAGCAAAGTCTTGGCGTTGGCCGGGCGGCACTTGCCGGACTTGATCGGCTCCTGGCCCTCGGCTTCGAGCCGGGCGTTGATGTCCTTGGCCTCGTTCTTGTCGAGCGTCGTGCCGGTGGGCAGGCCGCTTTCGCCGGGCTCCTTGACCTTGACGCTCTGCGCCGCAGCTTCGTTGGCGCCGCGGAAGCGGAACTTGTCGATGACCTCGTTGGGCAGCAGCTCCGTGTCGCCGGGGTTTTCCACCCGGACCTTACGCAGCATCTGCGCGACGATGATCTCGATGTGCTTATCGTTAATCGGCACGCCTTGGGCACGGTAGACGTTCTGCACCTCTTCGAGCAGGTAGCTGTAGAGCGCCTCTTCACCCTTAACCCGGAGGATGTCCTGCGGGACCAGCGGGCCATCGATCAGCGGGTCGCCGGCGTTGACGTAGTCGTTGGTGTGGACCAACAGGTGGCGGTCCTGCGGGACGTGGTGCTCGGCTTCGAGGCCGGCGTCGGACTTGACGATGATGGTCATCTTGCCGCGACGGCGGTCGTTACGCAGCTCGACGTCGCCGGAGATTTCCGCCATGACAGCGGCGTCCTTGGGTCGACGTGCTTCGAAGATCTCGGTAACACGGGGCAGACCACCGACGATGTCGCTGGACCCGGTCGCTTCACGCGGCTGACGCGCGAGCATCTGGCCGGCCTCGATGGTCTGGCCTTCTTCGACCTCGATACGTGCCTTCGCGGGCAGGTAGTGGAAGTCGAGGATCTTGCCGTCGCTGTCTTCGATGACGATACGCGGGTGCATCTCGCCCTTGTGCTCGATGACGACCAGGCTCTCGCCCTTGTCTTCGCCGGCCTTCTTCTTGCCCTTGGTCTGGCCGCCTTCGGCCTCGGGGCGGACGGTCTCGCCCACGACGATGTCTTCGAAACGGATGACACCGGGCTTCTCGGCGAGGATCGCGGTACGGTGGAGGTCCCACTGGACCAGGATCTGGCCGCGCTTGACCTGATCGCCGTTCTTGACGCGGAGGTAAGCACCGTACTGCACCTTGAACTTCTCGAGCTCGCGCTTCTTGTCGTCGAGGATGATGACCTCGCCGTTACGCTTGAGCGTGACGAGTGTCTCGTTGCCGTCCTCGTCGAGGGTCGGGACTTCGTTACAGTCGCGAATTTCGATGGTGCCGGCCTGTGACGCCTGGAAGGCACTTTCGATGAGGCTGGTGGTGGCGACGCCGCCGGTGTGGAAGGTACGCATGGTCAGCTGCGTGCCGGGCTCGCCGATGGATTGGGCGGCGATGATGCCGACGGCCAGGCCCTCTTCAACCAGCTTGCCGGTGGACAGGTCCTGCCCGTAGCAGCTGGCACAGATGCCCTGCTTGGATTCACAGGTCAGACCCGAGCGGACCATCACGGCGTCGATGCCAAGAGCCTCGATCTTCAGCGCGGCCTCGTCGGTGATCAGCTGGTTTTCTTCGACGATCAGCTCGTCGGTGATCGGGTTGCGGATCGTCTCGCGTGCGGTACGACCGACGATGCATTCACGCAGCGGGACGTCGATCTCTTCACCCTTATAGAGGGCACGCTTGGTGATGCCCTGCTTGGTGCCGCAGCAGTGCTCGCTGATGAAGACGTTCTGTGCGACGTCGGCGAGCTTACGTGTGAGGTAGCCGGAGTCCGCGGTCTTGAGCGCGGTATCGGCCAGACCCTTACGGGCGCCGTGGGTCGAGGAGAAGTACTCCAGGACGCTCAGGCCCTCACGGGCGTTGGCCTTAATCGGGGTTTCGATGATCTCGCCGCTGGGCTTACTCATCAGACCACGCATACCGGCCAGCTGCTGGACCTGGCTGACGTTACCACGGGCGCCGGACGCTTCCTTGCTCATGACGAACACGGGGTTGATGTACGAGCTGCCTTCCGTGCCGTCGGCAGGGGTGGGCAGACCCGCCTCGTCGCGGCGGTCGTTCTTGAGTTCCTTAAGCAGTTCCTTGGTGACACTTTCACGGCAGTGCGTCCAGAGGTCGAGCAGCTGGTTGTAGCGCTCGCGCTCGGTGATGGCGCCTGCGTGGTAGGCCTTCTCGACACGGTCGACCTTCTTCTGCGTCGCGTCGATCAGGTCCTGCTTCTTCTGCGGGATGCGCAGGTCGGTCAGGCCGAACGACAGGCCGGAGGTCGTCGAGTGCTTGAACCCGATGGCCTTGAGGTTATCCAGCAGGTCGATCGTCGCAGGCCGGCCGCAGCGTGCGTAGGTATCGTCGATCACGCGGCTGCAGGCCTTACTACCCAGCGCGAAGTTGTAGTAGTGCATGCCCTCGGGCAGGATCTCGTTGAAGTAGAGCCGGCCGACGGTCGTGACAATCCGCTCGTTGGCGGGCAGGTCCTCGGGCTGGCTCTTCATATCCGGGACGATGTCGCCGTACCGGCCCTTGGGCAGACGCACCTGGATCGGGGTGTGCAGGTGGATCTTGCCCAGGTCGTTGGCGAGGTAGGCCTCGAACGGATCGCGGAAGCTCGGGCAGTCCTCGGGCTTCATCGAGTCGTCGGCCCGGGTCATGGTCAGGTAGTACGAGCCGAGCAGGATGTCCTGCGAGGGACTGATGATCGGGTTGCCGTTGGCGGGGCTGAAGATGTTGTGCGTCGCCAGCACCAGCACGTGGGCCTCGGCCTGGGCTTCGACCGACAGCGGCAGGTGGACGGCCATCTGGTCGCCGTCGAAGTCGGCGTTGAAGCCGGTGCAGACCAGCGGGTGGATCTTGATCGCGTTGCCTTCAACCAGCACGGGCTCGAAGGCCTGAATACCCATGCGGTGCAGCGTCGGGGCACGGTTCAGCAGGACCGGGTGCTGGAAGATGACCTCTTCGAGGATGTCCCAGACCTCCGGGTCACGGCGCTCGAGCATCTTCTTGGCGCTCTTGATCGTGTCAACGAGGCCGTGCTCCTTGAGCTTGCGGATGATGAACGGCTGATAGAGCTCCAGCGCGATCTTCTTGGGCAGGCCGCACTGGTTGAGCTTCAGTTCGGGGCCGACGACGATGACCGAACGGGCCGAATAGTCGACGCGCTTGCCGAGCAGGTTCTCGCGGAACCGGCCCTGCTTGCCCTTGATCATGTCGGTGAGCGACTTGAGCGGGCGGTTGCTGGAGCCCAGCACCGGGCGGCGGCATCGGCCGTTGTCAAAGAGCGCGTCCACCGACTGCTGGAGCATGCGCTTTTCATTACGGATGATGACCTCGGGGGCGTTGAGGTCCATCAGCTTCTTGAGCCGGTTGTTACGGTTGATAATCCGGCGGTACAGGTCGTTCAGGTCGCTGGTCGCGAAGTTACCGCTTTCCAGCAGCACCAGCGGACGCAGGTCCGGCGGGATCACCGGGACCACGTCCATCACCATCCACTCGGGCTTGTTCTCGGAGTGGCGGATCTGCTCGACGATCTTCAGACGCTTGGAGAGGTCCTTGATCTTCTGCTTGCTGCGGGTGTTGCCAAGGTCTTCACGCAGCTCGGCCTGGGTCTCATCCAGGTCAAGCCGGACCAGCAGTTCCTTGACGGCCTCAGCGCCCATCATGGCGGTGAACTCGTGGCCGTACTGCTCGCGGGCCTGGCGGTACTCGTCTTCGGTCAGCAGCTGACGCTGCTTGAGCGGGGTGTCGCCGGGCTCGATGACGGTGTAGTCCTGGAAGTAGACGACCTTCTCGATGTCGCTGGTCTTCATGCCGAGCAGGTTGCCCAGGTGGCTGGGGATGGCCTTGAAGAACCAGATGTGGACGATCGGGGCGGCGAGGTTGATGTGGCCCATGCGCTTACGCCGGACGCGCGAGTGCGTGACCTTGACGCCGCAGCGGTCGCAGATGATGCCCTTGAACTTCGTGCCCTTGTACTTGCCGCAGGCGCACTCGTAGTCGCGCTCGGGCCCGAAGATCCGCTCGCAGAACAGGCCGTCCTTCTCAGGGCGGTAGGTGCGGTAGTTGATCGTCTCGGGCTTCTTGACCTCACCGAAGCTCCACGAACGGATATCGTTGGGGCTGGCGAGATTAATCTTCACCGAGGCGTAGTCGTTCACGCGGTCGTACATCAGTTCAGCCATAGTCGAAACGCTCCCAAGGTTTGAGCGTGAATGTTTTTGAGTCCGAGCCCTTTTCCATCGGGCACTTGCTTCCCGGAAGTCCCAGAGCCTTAGAGGATGCTGCCACCTTCAAGCTCGACCTTCTCCAACGTGATGTTCAGGCCCAGGCCCTTGACCTCGTTGCACAGCACATCGAACGCCACCGGCATGCCGGCCTCGAGCGTGTTGGTGCCCTTGACCATCGATTCATAGATCTTGGTCCGGCCCTCGACGTCGTCCGACTTCACCGTCAGCAGTTCCTGGAGGATGTACGCGGCGCCGTAGGCTTCGAGCGCCCAGACTTCCATCTCGCCGAAGCGCTGGCCGCCGGTGCGAGCCTTGCCGCCCAGCGGCTGCTGGGTGATGAGGCTGTACGGGCCGGTCGCGCGGGCGTGGATCTTGTCGTCCACCAGGTGGTGCAGCTTGATCAGGTACATGTGCCCGACGGTGGTCTTCTCATCGAAGGCTTCACCGGTCCGGCCGTCGTAGAGCTGGATCTTGCCGCCATAAGGCATCTTGGCCAGGATCTCGTCCGGGCCGTGATCGCCGCCGGTCTCTTCCAGCCGCTTGTCGCAGTAGGCGTTGGCCTCTTCGAGGACCGCGTGGATTTCATCCTCGGTCGCGCCGTCGAAGACGGGGGTGACCGCCTGGAACCCAAGCACGCCGCAGGCCCAACCCAGGTGGGTCTCGAGGATCTGCCCGACGTTCATACGCGAGGGCACACCCAGCGGATTCAGCAGCACATCGACAGGCGTGCCGTCTTCGAGGAACGGCATGTCCTGCTCGGGGACGATACGGGCGATGACGCCCTTGTTGCCGTGACGGCCGGCCATCTTGTCGCCGACACTCAGCGGACGCTTGGTCGCGATGTAGACCTTGACCATTTCAAGCACGCCGCTGGGCAGCTCGTCGCCACGCTTCATGTGAGCGAGCTTACGCTGCTTCTCCTTCTCGATCGCGACGATGCGGGGCCAGAACTGGTTGTAGACGCCGGTCCCGGCTTCCTTCGCTTCCTTGTTGCCCTTGACCCACTTCAGGTCGAAGCTCTCGATCTGCTCGAGGATGACTTCCGTGATGTCGCTGGCGCCGACCTTCTGGCGGGTCGAGGGGTCGACCATCGCCGTGCCGGTCGATTCGTTGATCTGGTCAACCATCTGGCGGAACAGCTCAGCGGCACGGTCGTCCATCGACGCTTCATACTCACGCATCTCACGCTTGAGCCGCTTCTTCTGCTCGTCGTTGAGGTGCATGCGTCGGCTGAACCGCTTGGCACCGATGACGATGCCCTCGGTCCCGGCCGGAACCTCCAGCGAGTCGTTCTTCACGTCCTCACCGGCCCGGCCGAAGATCGCGTGCAGCAGCTTCTCTTCGGGGGTCAGTTCGCTCTTGCTCTTCGGCGAAACCTTACCGACCAGGATGTCGCCCGGCTTGACGTATGCACCCGTACGAATGATGCCGTGCTCGTCGAGCATCGACAGCATCTTCTCGCTGACGTTCGGGATGTCCGGCGTGAACTCTTCACGGCCGAGCTTCGTCTCGCGGATTTCGACGTCGAAGTCCTCGATGTGGATCGAGGTGAAGGCGTCACGCTTCACCAGGCGTTCGCTGATGACGATCGCGTCTTCGAAGTTGTAGCCGTCGAACGTGTTGAACGCGACCAGCACGTTCTTGCCCAGCGCCAACTCGCCCTGCTTGGTCGATGCGCCGTCGGCGATGATCTGGCCCTTCTCGACCTTCTGGCCGAGCCGGACGATCGGCTTCTGGTTCTGGCAGGTCCGCTCGTTCAGGCCGACGAACTTACGCAGGACGTATTCGTCGGCGTTGTCCACGACGATCTGCTTGGCGTCGACGTAGGTCACGGTGCCGGCGTTCTTGGCTCGGACGACCATGCCGGAGTACGTCGGGATATCTTGTTCCATGCCCGTCGCGACACAAGGCGGCTCGACCTTGATCAGGGGCACGGCCTGCCGTTGCATGTTCGAGCCCATCAACGCACGGTTGGCGTCGTCGTGCTCGAGGAACGGGATCAGTGCCGCCGACACGCCGACGATCTGCTTCGGGCTGATGTCGACGTAGTCGATCTGGCTTGAAGGCACCTGCGCCAAGTCGCCGTCCACACGGGCCAGCACCGCGCCCTGCTCGATCGTGCCGTCGAGCTTGATGGCGTCGGTCGGGCCGAGGGTCAGCTTCATCTCTTCGTCGGCACGCAGGAAGACGATGTCGCCGGTGAGCTTGCCGTCCTTGACGTCGCGGTACGGCGTCTGGAGGAAGCCGTACTCATCGACCTTCGAGTACAGGCCCAGCGAGGCGATCAGGCCGATGTTCGTGCCTTCCGGCGTTTCGATCGGGCAGATACGGCCGTAGTGCGAGATATGGACGTCGCGGACCTCGAAGCCCGCACGCTTACGGTTCAGGCCGCCGGGGCCCAGCGCCGAAAGGCGGCGTTCGTGGGTCAGCTGGCTCAGCGGGTTGGTCTGGTCGACGACCTGCGACAGCTCGCCGCGGCCGAAGAAGTGGTCGATCGCGCTGCTGATGCTCTTGGAGTTCACCAGGTCGGCGATCTTGCTCAGCTCGTCCATGTCCTTGACGCTCATGCGTTCCTGGACGGTGCGTTTAAGCTTCAGGAAGCCCTTGCGCATCTCTTCGACGGCCAGCTCGTCCAGCGTACGTAGACGCCGGTTACCCAGGTGGTCGATATCGTCGATGTGAGCCTTGTTGCGGTTGTTACGCAGGTCCAGCATGTACTTGATGACCTGCAGGAAGTCCTCAGCCCGGAGCTTCATTTCTTCTTCGGAGACGTCCAGGTCGAACTTACGGTTGATACGGAAGCGGCCGACCTTGCCCAGGCGGTAACGGTTCTCGTCGAAGAACTTCTCGTCGATCAGCTGCTTGGCCTTGTCGACCTGCGGCGGGTTGCCGGGACGCAGCCGGGCATAGAGCGCCAGCAGCGCCGCTTCGTACTCGGTCAGCGTGACGCCTTCGAGCTCGGTCTGCTTCTCGTCGGCGATCGTGTTGAGGATCAGCATGTCGCCGGGGTTGGTGATGATATCAACGGTCTTGAGCTTGCTGGCCAGGACCTGCTCGATGTGCTCGCCGACCTGCCCGCCGATCGGGACCAGTTCTTCGCCGGTCTCGGTGTCGATGATGGGCGAGGCCACGTAGTGCTCGGGCTTGAGGTCCTTGGTCTTGATCGACTGGATGTCATAGAACGTCCGCAGCAGCGTGTCGGTGGTCGAGAAGGCCTCGTCGATCGCACGCAGGAACGTGGTCGCCGGGATCTTGGTCGACTGGTCGATCCGCATCTGGAGCACGTCCTTCTTGGACACCTCCAGCTCGATCCACGAACCGCGGTCGGGGATGATGCGGGCCGAGTGCAGCGGGCGGTCGGCCTCAGCAGAAGCGATCGAGAAGTCCACACCCGGCGAGCGGTGCAGCTGGTTCACGATCACGCGCTCGGCGCCGTTGATGATGTACTCACCACCACCCATCAGCACGGGGATCTCGCCGAGGTAGATGTCCTCTTCGGGGATCTCCGGCACGTCCTTGCGGACCAGGCGGACACGGATGCGGAACGGCAGGCCGTAGGTCAGCCGCAGTTCTCGGCATTCGTCGGGGGTGTATCGTGGCTCGTCCACACGGTAGTGGACGTACTCCAGGTGCATGTTCCCGTCATACGACTCGATGGGGAACACCTCACGCAGCAGCGACTCGAGCCCGATTTCGGCATCGCGCTGGTCGTGTTCTACGTTTTGCTGGAGGAAACGTTCATAAGCAGCCTGCTGAACGTCAACCAGATTGGGGATAGTTAAAGCATCTCCACGCTTGGAGTAGTCGCGCACCGTCTTCAGCAGCATCGATGTCCTCGATCTTGCGAGTGGTAAGTGTAGTTAGGTAATGGCCTTACGGGTTCCCGATCATCGCTTTTCGCACCGCGAACCTAATATCATAGACGAATTTCTCACACTTCACAACCCGAATCCGGGTAAAAAATTCATGTAACCGCTGCTTTTGGCCCTGACTTTGCGTAGCAAAAGATTATCTCATGCC
The DNA here is from genome assembly GCA_965230275.1 of Phycisphaeraceae bacterium. Taxonomy (GTDB): domain Bacteria; phylum Planctomycetota; class Phycisphaerae; order Phycisphaerales; family Phycisphaeraceae; genus JAJRRS01. The sequence continues at coordinate 192,433 of CBDDKO010000001.1, forward strand.
ACTAATCTATGTTAAATAAGCAATTATGCTTGCTTGAGCGATCCTGAAAAGGGTCGATTTTTACCGAGATTTGGATAAAGCGGACCTTGAATCAGCCCTCAGTTATCAACAATTCAAGGTCGTCTCGCCTGTCGATCCGGAACGTCACCGGCACCACACCACCGGGATCGCCATCCAGCTGCACCGCTGCGCCGGCCGGGCCCTGGACCGTGAGCGAGGCGGTCTGGCCGTGCTTCACATCCTTTAACGTCAGGTGTCTCCCGAGCGCCACCGCGATCGCGTACCGGAGCATCATCAGCACGCCCCCCCGCTCAAACAACACCCAGTCCAGCAGCCCGTCATCAACCTCGCTGCTCGGTGGTGCCAGTTTCAAGCCGCCCCCGTACGAGGGAACGTTAAACACGAACAGGTGGACCCCCGAAAAATCCCGGCCATCGACTTGCACACTCACGCTGGGGAAGCGGTACCTGCACAGCGAAGCCAGGATCCTCGGGACGTAACTCAGCCGGCTGACCCGCTTCAATCCCGTGTGCGTCTCGCGCCAACGCTGCATCCGCTGGACCACATCGGCATCAAACCCCGCACCCCCCATCAGCGTGAACAGCCAGCCGCCCTCCTCGGACGAGCCGCGTTTCATGCGTCCGAGGTTGATCCGTCGGGTCCGCGCCGCTTGAATCGCCCCGGCAAGTTTCTCAGCATCCCGTGTAAACCCGAGGTATTTTGCGAACAGGTTCTCGGTGCCCATCGGGATCGTCGCCAGCGCGACGCCGCCCCGGCCTTTGCCGTGCTCACCACGACCGGCCCGGCTCATCTCGTTGATCACCGACCCGATCGTCCCGTCCCCCCCCGCCACCACCACGCACCGGCACCAATCCGCCAATCCCGGGTCAGACAGCAGCCGGTCCCGCTCTTCCAGGTCCCAGACCAGCCTCGGCTCCAGCCCACGCCCGATGAGCGCCTCGACCAGCCCGTCCACGTGACGGCGGTTCGGCCCCTTCCCGCTGAACGGGTTGGCGCAGATCAGAACCCCTTTGGCGATGGTGGTTTCGCTGTCCGCCATACTCAGTTGCGTTCTCTATCGTCGGGTCCGTGCCACGCCGGTTAATAATGCGGCGGCTTGTGCGCTTCCAGGTCATCCGGATCGTCTGTGGATTCGCCGTCCTGCTCCCGCATCTCATCCCGCAGCCGCCCGAGCTCCCGGCGTAACCCCGCGAGCTGGTCGTGCACCTCGCGCACCACACCGTCCAGCTCCCCAACATACCGCTCCAGGTGCGCGATCTTCTCTTCCACCACGGTCAGACGATCTTCCATGTCGGGCATTGTACCGCCCCCGTTTAGCGAGGCAGCTTGCTGCCGATCGAAGGGACATGTCGGCCTAAGGCTTCTTCAAGAACCCCACCGTGGATTGCAGGACGCGTTGGCGGAGGCTGTCGAGGTTGGCCTTGGTTTCGCTCTGCTTCAGGTCCTCGAGGTTCGCCAGGCAGAACCGGCAGCCGAGCACGTTGAGGTGGAAGTCGACGTACTCGTGCCAGGCCGGCTCGAGCGTGCCCAGGTGGTACGCGCCGATCGTGCTGCGCTTCGGGCAGCTGGGGCGGTGGTCCTCCCAGACCTGCGTCAGCAGCGCGTCGGGCGGGTCGATCATGCTCTGGCTGGGCTTGTCCTGAGCGCCCGGCATGTCCATCAGGTGTTTGCGTATGCGTGACAGGCTGCGGTGCTTGACCGTCGCGACGTGCCCGGCGTCCACCCCCACAGCCTCGGCGACCTGCGCGTTCTTCAGCTGCGCATAAAACAGCAGCTCGATGATCTGCAGCTCGCGGAAGTTCAGCGCGTCTTTGTACCCCTTCACCAGCGCCGCCACCGCCTCGGCGAGTGAGGTGTGCATCTCGTGCCGCTGCTCTTCCTTGCGGGCGTACCAGCTGGCGGTCGGGTCCGGGGCCGGCAGACGCGACTCGACGCCGGAGTCGTCTTCATGCACCGATGATCGACCGCTGAGTGCATCGTTGAGCAGGCAGACCCGCCGGGCGTTGCCGCGGTGCGAGTCCATGATCCGCCGGCGCAGGATCGAGAAGAGGTAGGTCTCCAGGCTCGACTCGCCGCGGAACCGCTCGAGGCCGCGCAGCAGCCCGATGAACGTCTCCTGCACCAGGTCCTCGGCATCGGTGGCGCTACGCACCCGGCTGCGCGCAAACGCAAGCAGCCGACCCTGGTATCGCTCGACCAGCTTAGGCCAGCCCTGCTCATCCCCACGGCGCACCGCGTCAAGCAGGAATCTTTCGGCTTCGGATAATGCGTTCATGCTTCTTCGCCAAGGCCCCGGCGACTCTGGTTAATGTACCGAACGGTCCTCCCGTTGAGTCGGTTTCATTATATCGTCCTGCTGCCCGCGCGAGGCTTTCTGCATGACTTCAAACAAAAGCGTGACCCGCTGGGGGTCAGCGTCCGATTGGCTCATCCGGATGGTGATTACCTCTTGGTCGCCCGGGTAGGTATGTATGTGGGAGAAGGCCTCCAGTGCATGGTTGCCATTGCTGCTCCAGGACGCGCCCATGTCCGAGTGACGCCGGTAATCACAGACCTTCACATCCCCCGGCTGGTTCGTGATTGGCTCGACCCATAGATCGATGGCGTTCATCCGCTCGTCGTCTTCGTAATAGAAACGCACGGGTTCTTGAAGCGCCAATTCCAAGGGCGAATCAACCAGATCGCTGACGTGCCTAAAACCGAGGCCTTCCAGGGACTCGGCCGTCAGCGGCGGATCGGTCACATCCTCGAACCCCATCTTCTTAGCCTCTTCCTTGATCTGCGTGCGCATCTTGGCCATATCCGGGGCGCGGTGGGCGTTCATGTTGGCGAGAATCAAGTTCCGCCGAGCTTCATCATTCTGGTCTTTTCGGTGTTGATGACGCGCCAGGTCGAGCAGCGTGACCGGGTCACTCAGCGGATTCTCTGTCAGCACTTGGTAGTAACGGTCCAGCTGCGGCTGGTCCATGAACCGCTTGAGGTACGAGACGATATGCAGGTTCGCCTCGTCAGCCATGAGTTGGTCGATCACCTCGCGCAGGTAAGGCCGATCCATCCTGTGCTCGTACCGCACACAGACCCGGCTGACCTCGCCCGGCTTCCTTTCACCGTAGCCGTCGCGCATCTCGAAGACTTCCAGCGCAAGGGTCGCCTTCTGTGACCACGCCCGGAAGTGCAGACGCTGGTGGTGCTCGTCGTCCTCGATGATCTCGCCGGATTCGATGTCCCAGCCGGCGTCAACGTATGCCTGATGAAAGGCTTGCACGATCGAGATGGGGTCGTCGGTATCGATCGCCCAGAGCGCGTGGCGGTGTCGGAGCAGGCCGTAGCCGTCCGAGAGCAGGTCCACTTCGACACCGTCCGGCCAGGGGATGGTCGTGTCGTCGGGGTACTCACCGATGAGGTCTTCCGGCCAATCGAAGCTGACAGCGTACTTCTCATGCCATTCCTTGAAGTGTTTAGTGAGTTGCTCAAACAACTGGTCAGCGATGTTCTCTGCGATCAGCTTGTACGGCGTGCCGACCTGCGAGCTCTTGCTGGAATGGTTGATCTCACCGTCGAGCTCGTAGCGCAGGTCCGGCGGCGTGAGGTGGTCCATGTAGCTGGAGTGGCTCTTGTGTGGCATCGCGCCGGCTGAGAACTCAATCACGGCTTCGAAGTCGCGCTCAACCAGGGGCTTGTTGTCCTTGGTGACATCAATCGAAAGATGGATGAATGAATCGTGGAGCATACCGCCCGGCTCAGGCACTTGGCCCGGCGCGTAGATGTCGACCTCATCCACATAGGCCAGTTCCAGCAAGTCGTTTCGCAGCTCTTCCGTGATCAGGTCCAGGGCCGGGTGGCTGTCGGCCTGCAGGATGGCGATGCGGCTTAACGAGAACGAGTTGCGCTGCGAGGTGACCGAGCTCGAAGACATCGACGAGTTGTTGCTCGCATCGATTTTCCCGGCGTGGTAGTCAATGTCGACGGTGCTACTCACGCTGGAGGTCAGCATCTGAATGGTGCTGTAGGTCAACGCAAGCAGCACCCCCGCCGAGATCACGGCGTAGAGGGCTTTCTTCTTGGCTGTCTGGTTCACGTGTGGGCCCCAGGTGAGGTGGATGATTCGTTGCACGCGATGATATCAGGCGGACGCGCCCGTCATAGGGCGAAGCCAACCATTCTCATAAGAAAGATCGCACCAATCAGCCCCGCCGCGGCGACCAAGCCCAGCGACATGGCGTAGTAGCCCTTGGTCGCTGTGTTCAAGAGCACGTAGGTCCCGAGGATCAACCCGCCAAGGGCGAAGTAGCTGAACCAGGTGGCGCGGTGGTGCGACGCCTGCGCGTCGAGGCTGCCGACCAGTGAATCGGTGATCCGGTCCATCATGCCGGGCTCGGCGTCGATGAGGATCGCCTCGCGCCAGACCGTGCCGTAGGGCCGATCGAAACGCTGGGTGAACTGATCGGTGGCGTGGTTGCGAGAGGCCAATTCATCGGCGATCCGGTCGCGGAGCCAGTCGGGGTCGCTTTCGCGCTTCTGGGCGAAGCGGTGGATATCACCTTGAGACATCTGCGACACCCGGGCGTCGGCCTGGCCTATCAGGATCTCTGCGGCGGCGTTGATCGCGGCCCGTCTCGCCTCTTCGTGGCTGGTGTGCGTGCCTTCAGAGTAAGCAAGCATCCAGTGCCCGCCCCTGAATTCCTTGGCGAACCGCGCCGGGTCTTCGACCCACGGCACCTGATCGAACGTCTGCTGCAAACTGAAGTCGTACCCGGGGGTTTCAACCTGAGCCAGTACGAAGCCCGAACCGCTGACGGCATACTTGCGCCACTTATTGTGGTTGTCGAACGTGACATTACCGGTGCTGACGCGCACGATGATCGCCTCATCTGAAGCCGGCCTTTCAACGCTCACGCCGGCCGGGTTCTCCAGCTGCTGACGAATGCCCTCGGCGACCTGTTCTAACACAGGCCGGGTCATCAACAGGGCACCTTCGCGTGTCGCCGGCTCCTGGATGTTGGTATGCATCCAGACATACACCGGTGTCGCTTCGCTCGACTGCAAGACCGACACGTGCTGCAATAATTCCCCGCCGACCTGACGCCCCAATGCCTCGGCCGCGGATTCAAGCGACGGGTAGCGATCAGCCACAAAGCCCTGATGCTCTTCTACATCATCTGTCCAAGGCGAGCCGGCGATCAGCACCTGACCATACGCCGGAGTTGAACCCGTAGTCTTAGTTACCTGCGATCGGCCCGTGTTCGGGGGGTCCTCCGGCCCGGGCACCAGCGGCTCACCCAGCACGCGTTGCGACACCTCCGACACCGTCTCATCGTAAGCCGCCTGAATCTCGGCGGCCTTCTCGTCTTGTTGCTCCACTTCCACCAGAAAACTATCGCTGCGGAACGACTGCGCCTCTATTTTCTCAGGAGCGATCAACGCCTCCTGATGTGTCACATGGTTCCGAGTCACCGATGTTCTCGTAACCAGTGCCAATCCAAAGAAGCCGATCATCACGACGACCATGACGGTCCCGGCGATGAGGATCGCGGCGATCGTCTTGCCGGCATTCTTGCTGCCGAAGATCCATTTGAGGATCAGCACCAGGATCACGCCGATCAGCGCCAGTTGAAGCATTCCCAACGGCAATGCGAAGCTACTCACAGGACTCATGGCTTACGCTCCTCCCTCGGCTGATGCTTCTATGGAAGGCTCACGGGGACCGGCCGGCCAGGCCAGCGCGACGATCGAGGCGGCGGCGAACAGCAGCATCAACACCAGGGTGGGCCCGTCGAGCTGTCGGAAGACGATGTCGATCGCCGGGCCGAGGCGGTCGGCCTGCACTTCACTGGCAAACGGCCTCCAGGTCGTCTCCACCGGATTAATCGGGCTGAATAGCTTTGAGCCGAACAGGCCCGCCATCAACAGACCGAAGACCCCCATGAACGCCCGAATCATGTGCGAGGGACCGTCATGACGTCGAGCCAATCCGAGCATGCAACCGCCGACAATGAGCAGTGAGATCGCGGCAAACGATCCGATCGTCTCTATTAGCCTGGCCCAATCGGTGTAACCGAAACCCCGGGTCATCTGCTCGTTGACAGAGCTACCAAAGACATCAGCCGACATGGCGTGCGGGACCTGGAAGGCCAGGCATGCTCCGATCACGATGCTGCCCAGGATCATCATCGCCCCAAGCATTGAGAACAGGATGGCGAAGAAGCCGGGGCCGGCCGGCTTGTCGATATGCGACGACCCGGTGTGGGCCGGGGGCGCCTTGTACGGTTGCTGCACGGGTGCGGCGGCGGCGTTCTTATCGACCTGCCACTCGGTAATCGGGCGGCCTTGCGAGTCGTTGAACGAGCCGGTGGCGATCAGGACGGCGTCGATCAACTGACCGATGCCGAACAGGCCGAAGGTCAATAACCAGAGGATGCCCGTGCCGATCTTACCGACGTAGAACCGGTGCAGGCCCGAGATCGGGAAACCAAGCACCGGGACCGCCGCCAGCAGCAGCGCCACCAGCCGGCTCTTGCCGGAGTGCTTGTTTGTCACCACGGCCGAGTAGGCGTTGACCCGTTCGGTGTGGTGACGCTGTTCGAACTTGCGCCGGGCGTGCGGCGGGAGGTGATCGTGATTGGCCGCGTGACGACGGGCCGGCTTGTCATCGTCGAAGTCGTCGTCCTCGTCGTCATCATCCTCATCCAGGGCCCAGTCTTCGACCACGCCCGGATCGAACGGGCTGAGCACCTGCGTGACGAGCATCAGCGACGCGGGCAGCGCGATCGTCAGCATTGTGCTCATGTCATCAACGAACCAGGACGCGACCCAGCCCAGGAGGCCGGCGGTAATCACCGAGCCCAGCGACATGCGGTCGGCCCGTCCGGGCAGCATGCGTGAGCGCCAATTCATCAACAACAGCGGCACGCATAGCGCGATCAGGGTCGAAGTGTGCCCCGTAGACCAGCCGGGACTGTTCATCGATATCACCGGCAGCGCGAACATACCCGCGAGAAAGACCGCCATCCCTCCGAGGGTCACACGCCGGAGCAGCCCCGACTCATCTTCCATCGTGGGGATGATTCGTTGTTGCGCGATCTTCAAGCCAGCCACCGCACCGACCGTCGCAAAGAAGACAAAAATCGCATAGGCACCCCCGCCGCCGGACAATATGCCGGCACCGACGGATGTGATCCACGCCGCGACAACCGCCAGCGACCACCGCTGGCCGTTTGACATCGGATCGTTATGTGCGTGCGCGACCAAGCCACGCCGACTTCCACGCCTGCGATGCCCGCCGATCTTCTTATCGATCCGCCGGCTGGCACGCTCGACCTGACGCTCAACGGTGTGCGCGGCTTTCTCAAACTGACTATGGGTCTCAGTCGAAGAATCGTCACCGGCGGGGTGATCCACATCGATCACCGCACCGCCATTGACCTCGGCTCCGCCACGCACCTTCGCGGCGACCTTCCCGGCGACCATGCTCAGGTCCGCCGAGTTGAAGCCGACCATGCTCTGCTTCATCCGCTCTTCGCCGAAGATGGTCTCGACCATCTCGTTGACGCTCTGGTACCGCTGCTTCGGGTCCTTGATCATGGCCCGCTTGATCGCGGTGCTGAACGGTTCCTTGATGTTGTCGAGCTCCGGCGTCGCCGACAGGTGCTTCATCAACACCTCGCTGGGCGTATCGCCTTTGAACGGCACGTGCCCGGTCAGCATTTCATAAAGCACCACGCCCATCGCGTAGATGTCGATGCTGCGGTCGTACTTGCCGGCGCCGACCTCGGGGGCCATGTAGTGGACGGTCCCGACGGTGACGGTCTGGCTCTGGTGGTGGTCGGCGTTGATCGCTTTGCTCAGGCCGTAGTCGCCGATCTTTACGTAGCCGTTCTCATAGAAGATGTTGGCGGGCTTGAGGTCACGGTGGACGATGCCGCAGTCGTGCAGGTAGCTCAGGCCCTTGGCGATCTCGCGGAGGAAGAACGCCGTCTTCTCCTCACCGAGCCCGCCGGGCGATTCATCGATCAGGTCGCGCAGCGAAGGCCCGGCGACGTATTCCATCAACACGAACGGCTGGTTCTTTTCGTTGTGTTTGACGTCGAAGATCGTGACCAGGTGCGGGCTCTTGAGGTTCATGCACTGGCGGATGCCGCGCAGCTCGATCTGTTCGTAGCCCTGGACGGCTTTGAGCGCAACCTCCCGGCCGGAGTCGCTCACCGCGTAGTACACCTCGCCGAACCCGCCGTGACCGGCGGCGCTCTTGATGGTGTAGCCCTCTAAAGGCTTGTCTCCGGGTTGGTATTGGTAGGTGTGCATCGTCTTGTCCCACCGGCTCGCGCCGGCCATTGCTTGGCCCTCAATACGCCATCAGGCTTGTGTGATCCTGAACGTGACCGGCCCGATACAGACGGGCGATTCCATCGGCACCCCTTGCGAAGCGTCACACGCCTCGCCGCCCGCGGTCACCGGCTGCTTCGATCGGCAGACCAGTGCGCCGTGGCTTGCAGTCAGGATGATCGGTTCCTCCGCCGCGTCGGCTCGAACCTGGCACGCAGGCCCGGCGCCGATCACCAGCTGCTTATCCATCAACACCACACGCTTCACGTCGCCACGGACCATCCTCGCCCCGCTGAGATCAAGTATGGCCGTGGTGCTCGAGGCGTGGGGTATCCGGAACTTCACTAGGCAACGCGGGCCCAACTCGATCTTGTCGCCGTTATTCAATAGGCACTGCCGGATCGGCTTGCCATTGACCTTCACGTCGCGCTCGCAGTGCAGGAAGTAATCATCCTCTTCGCGCCGAAGCGTCACCGTCGGGGCACCGGGATCGGCAACAAGCCCGACGTCCGGGCGATTCGGCGAGCTGACCGGCCCGACGGTCACGGTCTGTGACGACGTGACGTAGGCCGCGCCGCAGCCGTCAACCTGGACGAGGAACTGCTCCGGCAACATACCCTTGCTTCCATAATCCGGGCTCCGATCCATACCACCATGATAAGCGATCGGCTGTGTCGGGCTTGGGACTTCCTGCCCGCTGGGGTGCATGACCGGGACCGCACGGGCTGCGGACGCGTACCCGTCCGACGTCAGCCCGAGCGGTCCACCGGCTAGTAGTTCACGGTTCTTGACGATGCCCTCGGCCTGGCTGATGGCCGCGTCGATCCACTTGGCCTTGGGCAACAGCGTCTTGACCTTCTTCAGCTCGCGTACGGCCAGCCGGGCGTCGCCGTAAGTTAGCGCATCGCTCGCCGCGACGACGTAGCCGAGCGTCTCACGCAGCTCGCCGATGGCAAGGTCGTTCCCCGCCGCCGGCGCCACGGCACGCATCAGCGATTGAGCCTTGTCGATACGCCCTGCCTGCAGCGCCTCACGCACACATCCCGCCGCCTGATCCGTCATCCGCCCCGCTAATGCCTCGACGCGCGGCTCATAAGGACGCAGCCGACGGGCCTCGGCGAGGTGATGCCCCGCCGCCGCCCAGTCTTCACGCTTGAGTGCCGCTTCGCCGCGCTCGAGCGCCGCCTCGGCCTTGGTGCGCTGTAATTCGATTTCCTGCTCGGCCTGCGCCACACGGGCGCTGTCGCCATTAAGGCCCTGCAGCATCTCGATCCCGCGTGAGAGGAAACCGGCGTCCGCATGACGTCGGGCCGCGCCCAGGGCTTGCTGCTTCTTAGCAGTGACATCCCGCTTGTCTCGCATCTGATCGCTAGCGCGCTGACGCAGCTCAGCCACGGCCGGGTCATGCCCGCCAAGCGTGGAGGCCTTGTCGCAGTCCGCCAGCGCCTCGTGCAGACGCCCGGCGGCCAGGTGGCCTTCGCCTCGCTTGACGTAGGCCTTGACCAGCTTCGTCGCCAGACGCTGGCCCTGCCGATGCGACCGGACCTCGTCCCGGTTCAGCAGGCCGTGCGCCTCGTCCAGCCGACCGTCGGCCAGGGCGTGTTGCGCTTGTTTGATGCGCAGGAAGTTCACCGGTCGCTCTCCAATCAGGCGCTGATTAATGCGTGCTCACAAACGCTGTGATACTCATTCGCTCCGCAGCCCCGTCCGGAAGGGCGGGGTTTCTTGATACGCCGCGCGACGGGTTCTGTATCCGTCTTGTGCGCCGAACTAATCCGCGGATCAACCCGCGCCTCCCGGCGGGGGCTATCGCAACGGGTGGTTGCATCATCGCCTTGCGACATCACTTCGCTTAGGGTTTCTTCGACCTGGCGCAGCATCGCGACACGCAGGTGTGCCAGCTTCCAGTCGTCCATTCGGACCAGGTTGGACTCAGTCATCTGGTCCGTTTCAACCAGCAGGTTTTTTTCGTGGGTATCCATTTCTGTGCTCCTGGCGGAACCGCCAGTTTGAAGTTTCCAGGGTCGTTGCTTGCGAATCCGTCCGGGTGGTTTTCATCACCCGGACGGGTGGGAGGAATGTGGGAATCTCAGATAAGAGATCGAATCTTCGGGAACTTCCGGGGGCTTCCGGGGGCTTCCGGGGGCTTCCGGGGGGAATGCCCTCGGGCTGCCGGGCGCTACACCGCGACCCGGCAAGCACGAGGACCGCATCAGCTGGTTAGTTCAGGCGTCGTGCCTCGGCCAGTGCGGCGACTTCGTCGTCGCTAAGCTCTTGCTCGGGCATCACGGCCACGGCCTCTTCCGGGTTCAGGTAGTTATCGATCTGGGCCATCAGGTCGGCTTCATCGATCACGCTGACTTCGATCGGCTGAACGAATTCGCTCTCACGGGCGAGGACACGCTCGGCCACGTCCAGACGCTTCTGGATCTCGCCGATCAGCTTCTCGGTCTGTGCGAGCTTGCTGTTGTCCATCTTGACCTTCGAGCCGACCGCCGCGGCCTGCACCAGGCGGTGCTGGCTGGCGAGCGATTCGATCTTGTCCTGGAGCAGCGCCTTCTGCGACTGCGTCTTGGAGAGCATCTGCTCGGCGGCGGCGAGGGTCGCTTCACGCTGGGTCAGCAGACGCTGTTTCCCGGCCAGCACGACCTCGGCTTCCTTGACCCGCTCGAACCGACGCGACAGGTCATCGACGACCTGGTCACGTGTGTACTTCTTCCCGCCGATCCGGTAGTTCGCCAACTCGATGCCGACGACGTCCCGGAGCTTAGCCACCCGGGCGCGCTCCTCTGCCAGCTTATCTTCACTCTCAGCGATGTCCGCCTTCAACGACGCCAGCTCAACCTCTTCGGTCGCGATCCGGCGGATGTTGGCGTGCATCTCGGGGATGATCTCGTCCAGCAGGTCGCGGGCACGAGTCAGTTCAAACTCGACCGGAACATTGCTCTTGACATGCCCACGCACGGCGTGATGACCACTCTTGACATAGCTGACCAAATCATCGCCGAACAACAGACCGCCGACGAGGGTCAGGCCCACGGTGGCGATCGCTCCACGTTTTACCCATTTACCTAGCATCGTAAATCTCCTTTCATAAACGGTTTACAATCGCTACCGGGCTTAGCGGACTACCTGCCCGCCAATCTGTAGTCGCCCCCCGTTCCCGTTTATGTCAGGCATGGCTAGGAAAAATGATTTTCAGCACGCAAATAGCCGCAGGTGGGAGCCTGCGGTTTCCCCCTGGGGCACCCCGTCCTACCTTTGACACAACACAACCCACGGCTCCCGCCGTGGGCTAGACGTTCAATCCAACCACTTGCCGACACCTCAGCAGGCGAGTAACTTGAGCGATCCCCCCACGGCCTCGTGGCGGAATTGGCAGACGCGGCGGATTCAAAATCCGCTGGTGGCAACACCATGTGGGTTCGAGTCCCACCGAGGCCATTCATATCAATACCCAGATGCCAGCACCGTAATTACATAGTCCCACTAAGGCCGTGGTGGGTATGCTGTGACACGGAGATCAACCATATGCGCTGGATCAGACGCTTTTTCACTGTGATCGCGGCTCTGACCCTATCAGCATGGCTTTTTTCGTTGGTTTTCGTGACTGCGTTTGAAACGCCGGTATCCAGTTACCAATCAATTCTGACAGGCAGTCTTGAAAATGGAAGGGTCATGATCACGGTCAGGGACGACCAAATTCTCGGCCCAGCTATCCCAGACTTAAGAATACAAACCACCCGCTCTGCTAGAAAAGAGTATTTTCTGAGATTTGGCGATTTATCAGGTTATCCTGGTGACGGCCCACAGTTTCGTTTTGGTTCGTCTCTTGGGGTGGCCTCAATGCGGATCACAATAATTATCTTCCCCCTCTGGCTCCCCACATTACTCTTCGGCCTCTGGCCGGGGATAGCACTGACTCGCCACATCAAACGTCGCTACTTCACGCACGGCATCTGTCGGAAGTGTGGTTATGACCTGCGCGGGTCGCCGTCGGGGGCGTGTCCGGAATGTGGGCGGGAATCGCGTGCAGCGGCGAACTAAAAAACCCCAGCCAGGGCCGGGGCTTTGTGGGGTGCTCCAGATTTGTGCCCTGAACGTATCGAACTCAGGCGGAAACCTCGGCGATCGCTTCGCCCATCAGCTTCACCGCGATGTCGATCTGGGCTTCGCTGACGGTGAGCGCCGGGCTGAACCGGATGCCGGATTCGCCGCAGCCCAGGACGAGCAGGCCCTTGTCGAAGCAGGCCATGACGGTCTTGTTGCGCAGGTCCGGGTCGGGGGCCTTGCTGCCGTCGGGCTTGACGAACTCGGCGACGACCATCAGGCCCTTGCCGCGCACGTCGCCGATGGCGGGTTGCGTCTTCTGCAACTCTCGGAGCCTGCCTTGCAGGTGGTCGCCCACCTTGGCGGCGTTGTCCATCAGCCCGGCTTCGAGTAGATCGATGGTGGATTGACTTGCGGCGCAGGCGACGGGGTTGCCGCCGTAGGTCGAGGCGTGTGAGCCGTAGGGCCAGCTCATCACGCTTTCCTTGGCGATCATCGCGCCCAGCGGCATGCCGGAGGCGATGCCCTTGGCGCTGGTGATGATGTCGGGCTCGACGCCGTAGTGCTGCACGGCCCACATCTTGCCGGTCCGGCCGAAGCCGGCCTGCACCTCGTCGCAGACCATCAGGATGCCGTGCTCATCGCAGAGCTTACGCAGGCGTGGGAAGAAGTCGTCCGGCGGGACGATGTACCCGCCCTCGCCCTGGATGGGCTCGACGAAGATCGCGGCGACCGACGACGGATCGACCTTGCGCTTGAACAGGCGCTCGATCTCACTGAACGTGAAGTCCACCACACCCTCCGGGCCGACGTTGCCGGCCGGGCGGTAGGGATTGGGATACGTCACGTGATGGATGCCCGGGACGAAAGGCCCGAAGCGGTTGGCCTGGATGGCCTTGCTGCCGGTCAGCGACATCGCGCCGTAGGTCCGGCCGTGGAACGCGCCCCAGAACGCGATAATGTTAGGCCGGCCGGTGTGATGCCGGGATAGTTTCAATGCGGCTTCGAGCGCTTCGGCGCCGGAGTTGGTGAAGAACACACGGTTCTTGCCCGACATCGGCGCGACCTTCGCCAGGCGTTCGGCGAGCTCGATCTGGCTGCGGTAGAAAAAGTCCGTGCCCGACATGTGCAAGAAGCGCTCGGCCTGTTCGACGATGGCTTCAACCACATAAGGATGGCTGTGCCCGGAGGCGTTGACGGCGATGCCCGCCGCCATATCCAGGAACTTGTTGCCGTCCGGATCGATCACGACCGACCCGATCCCGCTTTCCATCACCAATGGGTAGTCGCGTGTGTACGACGGGCTGGTTACGACCTGGTCACGATCGACCAGCGCCTTGGCCTTGGGCCCGGGCAGGGTGGTGCACAGGTCAGGGGCTGCGGGCTGCTCAGGGATCACCGGAAACTTGTCATGTCGCATGAATAGGCTCCTCAACGAAACGGCTAAATAGAGGTATTGGGCAGTCACCGCCCCACCCCAAGGCGATCGGCGCCTGGGAGCCATACAGTATAACAAGCATAACAATCGTAGCCTAGGGCCTTTAAACGATTTAAACCCGGTTTTGGCCACTCAACCCTGCATCACGGGCAGGGTGACCAGCGAGTCGTGCTTGCGGGTCATCAGCGCGTTGGGGGCGTTGGCGATGGGGTGGCCGGGGCCGTGGGCGGTGGCGGCGGCGGGCTCGGCTTCGTGTTCGACCTCGTCGAAGGTCGTGAAGCCCAGGCCCAGGTCCTTGAGCATCTGGTGGTCGTCCTGAGGGGATCGGCCGAAGGTGGTCAGGTAGTTGCCGATCAGGAAACTGGACCCGCCTGCGAAGAAGATCCAGCTCTGCATGTCGCGGAGGATCTTTTCGCGTCCGCCAGCGATCTTCAGTTCGCGGTCGGGCAGGATGAAGCGGAACACGGCAATAATCTGCAGCGCTTCCATCGGCTCGAGCGGTTCGACCTCGCCGTACATTGGTGTGCCCTGGATCGCGTTGAGGAAGTTGATCGGCACGACGTCTGCGCCGAGCTCTCGCAACTCGAACGCGACATCCAGGCGGTCGTTCCAGGCCTCGCCCATCCCGAAGATACCGCCGGAGCAGATCGACAGGCCGGCCGCCTTGGCGGTCTGGATCGTGCGCTTGCGGTCGGCGTAGCTGTGGGTGCTGATAACGCTGGGGAAGAAGCGTTCGGATGTTTCGAGGTTGTGGTTGACGCGCTGCACACCCATGTCTTTAAGGCGCTTGGCGTGTTCGGGCGTCAACTCGCCGAGCGTGGCGCACGGGCGGATCGTGCCTTCCTCAGCGGTTTTCTTGAAGAACGGCTCCATCCAGTCGAGTTCACGATCGGTCGGGCCCCTGCCGGAGTTGACGATCCCGAAGCTCGACGCGCCGTTCTTGAGGGCCTCTTCGGCGGCGGCTTCCATCTGCTCGACACTCATCTTGTCGGGCGTGACGTGGGTCTTGTGGTGCTTGCTCTGGGCGCAGTAGCCGCAGTCTTCGCTGCAGGCCCCGACCTTGCCGGTGACGATCGAGCAGAACTTGACCTGCCGGCCGACGAACTTGATGCGGGTCTTGTTGGCCCAGTAGAACAGGTCGTAGAGGTCGTCGCCGCTGAGCCGGGTCAGAGCGACAGCGTCGTCACGGGAGATCGGCTTGCCTGCCAGGACGGATTGCGCGATATCGGCGACCCGGTCGGCCGGAGTTTCGTTGTGCGATTGAATCATATGGCGATCATCCCTGATGCCGGGCGTTGCCCTGCCGGTGGTGTGTCTAACGCCCGCGCCGGTCGTCACCGCCGCCACCGCCGCCGCTGAACAGGTCGGCGAGGTTGGCGCCGCCGGACAGCTCGATTCGGTTACGCGCCAGGTCCAGGGTGTAGATCATCAACTTACTGGTGTTGTTGTTGATGATGAACAGCGACTCTTCGTTGGAGCGCGTGCGGGCGGTCAGGAGCGTGAAGTTCTCACGCGTGATGACCATGCTGGCCTCGGCGGTGTTGGGCGTGGAGCCGACCTGGACGATCAGCAGCCCGGCGAGGATGAAGGCCGAGGCGATCAGAGCGAAGCAGGAGGTTTCGATTCGGGTCATGATAAAACTCCCGAGAGGGTGTGCGTGTGTGTGAGGAATGCCGCGGCGGTCAGCGTGAGGTTTCGGCACGCTGGGAATCCTGGGAGACGTCTCGGCCGGCGATGAGTTCGAGCTTGTCGTTCGAGCCGTTAAACATGACAGCGACGACCTTGCCTGAGCGGAGGTCGGCGATGTAGACGGCGGCCTGGGCGTCACGGCCGGTGGCGTCGCCGGCGATCATGAGGTATTGCCCACCGCTGCCGCCGAACTGTGCCTGCGCCGGCTCGGGGGCGAAACCCGTCACGACCAGTGCCGCCAGCAGCACCGCGTTGATCAGTATTAATCCCGCTAGTGATCGCTTATTCATGGGGTACTCCTATTGCTTATCCCGGATAGGTAGGCGACGTGACACCACGCCGCCGATGGCGTTGAGGGTAATGGTCAGTCCTGGTGTCCGCGTTTGGCGTTGAGGAAGCTGGGGACGACGACCAGCAGCATCATCAAGACGGCCACGACGATCGAGGCCCAGGGCTTGGCCATGGACTCTTTGGGGGCCGGTGCCTTGGTTGCTTCCTGAGCCAGCACGGGGCCGGCCGACAGCAGGAACGTGAGCAGGGCCGCGGGTAGTGGTATCCATTTCATACGCAATATGATAGGCCCGTGGGGGCGGTGTGTAAATGGTCGTTGGGTTGGGGGTTGGGGATTAGGGATTGGGATTTGGGGGTTGGGGACTAGGGATGGGCGTATGAATGGCATGAAAGCTGCGCCGGTCACGAGAGGAGATACGGGAGAGTGGTTCGGGTCGGTTCAGGTATCTAGCCAGGACGTCTGACGGGTTCATGTGACTTAAATCTCCAATCCCCAAATCCCAATCCCCAACCCCTAATCCCCACCTCTCGTTAAGATACCCCCTTATGAATCCAGTGGTGACATGGTGCCTGTGGCTGGTCGGGGCGTACCTGGTGGGGTCGATCCCGTTCGGGCTGCTGATCGGGCTGGCCAAGGGGGTGGATATCCGGGACTCGGGCTCGGGCAATGTGGGCGCGACCAATGCCGGGCGCGTGCTTGGCCGGGGCTGGGGGATCGTGTGTTTCCTGCTGGATGTGGGCAAGGGCATGGGCCCGACGCTGGGCTACGGCCTATGGGCGGGGCTGGCGTGCACGGAACCAAGCGACGCGGGCGGGACACTGGCGGTCCTGATGTGGCTGGCGGTGGCGGTGGCGGCGGTGATGGGCCACGTGTTCTCGATCTGGCTGAAGTTCAAGGGCGGTAAGGGCGTGGCGACCGGCCTGGGCGTGCTGCTGGGGTTCTGGCCGGTGTTGACGATCCCGGGCATCTTCGCGGGGCTCGGGTGGGTGGCGCTGACGAAGACGACCGGGTACGTGAGCCTGGGTAGCGTCGGCGCGGCGTGTTCGCTGCCGGTGCTGGCGGTGCTCAGCGCGATCTGCTGGGGGCGCAGTGTTGGCGAGACGATTGTGTATGCCGGGGTCACGCTTGTGCTGGCGGCCCTGATCACGCTGCGCCACCGCGGCAACCTCAGCCGGCTGATGCAGGGCACGGAGCCCAAGGCCGGGTGGGCGCAGAAACAGAACAGTTGATGGACGGCAACCGCGCCCGCGTTGCGGGCGGGCTATCGCCTAAGTACCAAAGCTAAATGTGAAACGCTGACCGCGAACGATCCGGACGGGACTTACTTCTCAGCGTCGTCGTCATCGTCGTCTTCGTCATCGTCGTCCTCGACTTCGCTGGACGTGGGGATGCCGAGTTCTTCCTTGATCTCGTCGAGGATGGTCAGGCTCAGTTCCGAGTCGCCGAGATTGCCGACGCGGATGAAGACTTCACTGACGCTCTCGCCGATCTTCTTGCTATCGACGCGGACCTTCACGTCCTGGGCGGTGCGTGCGATGACCCGGCCGTCGATCGCGGTCGAGGAGGCGTTGATGATGATCAGGTCCATCTCGTCGAGGACGGCTTCCGCCGCCTCGGTGACGGCCGCGGGTCCGGCGGCGAGGGTTGCCTTGATCGTCCCGGCCCGGTTGGTCACGCCCGCCTGGTCAGTTTTGCAACCGCCAAGAAGCATCATGCCGATCGCCAACAGTGCCACATAGGTATTCATGGTTTTCATCGTGGGTCCCCTTTTCGAGTTTGGATGTGTAACAGGCCAGTCCGTTACCCTCATCGTCCCTGACATAGAACGTGATTATACCAAGCTGTCTGCGAAGCCGGTCACCTGCGTCGCAGAGACAGGCCGATGTTCACCGCCATCGCCAGGAAGATCAGTGCGACGACGCTGGTCATGACGATCGGCATCATCAGCCCGTTTTTCAGATGAAACAGCACGCCGAGCCCCACCAGCGCCAGGGCCAGGAAGACTAGCCCGATGGTCTGAAACAGCCGGACGACCCACTCGCCCCGGCGGTGCTTATCCATGACGCCGCCTGCAATGCCGTCGCCCGACCAGCTGCTGTAATTCCCGCCGCACTCCGGGCATCGGCCCTCGAAGTCCAGGCCCGTCAGGTCGTATCCGCAGCGGCCGCATTGCTTCCCGTCGATCTTGTCCATGTGTGGTATCTAAATGGATACGCCCCGGACATGCAAAAGGCGAACGCCTGAGCAAAATAGCGTACAATCTCATGTCTACCCGGTGTCGCCGAGCGCGATGCCCAGACATAAGCCCCCACCCCGAACCGAGTACTCTCAAAAATGTCCAGCGAAACCAAACCCGTCGTGCTGATCGTCCGTGATGGCTGGGGTTATAACCCCAACCCGGAGCACGATGCTTTCAACGCCATCAAGCTCGCCAACACCCCGCGCAACGACGAGATGCTGGCTAGGTACCCGATGACCCGTATCCACACCAGCGCCCGGGACGTCGGCCTGCCCGACGGGACGATGGGCAACAGCGAGGTCGGCCACCAGAACATCGGCGCCGGCCGGGTCGTCTACCAGGAATCGGTCCGGATCAGCCTCGCCATCGAAGACGAGAGCTTCTACAGCAACGAAACACTGAGCGCCGCCATCGACCAGGCCAAGGCCAACGACGGCACGGTCCACCTGCTGGGGATCGCCTCGGACGCCGGCGTCCACGGGTTGATGACACACCTGTACGCCTGCCTCGAAGCATGCAAGCGGCGGGGGCAGAACCACGTGGCGCTGCACCTGTTCACCGACGGGCGCGACACCGGGCCGTTCACGGGGATGGGTTTCGTCAAGGAGATCGAGGCGAAGTGCAACGAGTTGGGCGTCGGCTGGGTCGCGTCGATCTGCGGGCGCTACTACGCCATGGACCGCGACAACCGCTGGGAGCGCGTCAAGCAGGCCTATGACCTGATCACCGGCCGGGCCGAGGGGCTGCCCGAGTTCGACACCGCTGAAGAGGCGATCCAGGATTATTACGACAACCCGACCAACGACAGCCAGCAGGGCGACGAGTTCATCACCCCGCGTCTTGTCGGCGACCCGGACCCGGTCAAGGACGGCGACGCCGTGGTCTTCTACAACTACCGCGGCGACCGCCCACGCGAAATCACCCGCGCGTTTGTCATGCCCGAGTTTTACGGCCAGGTTGCCGAGTCCCCCGACTCTGGTGAAAAGGGCTTTGACCGCGGGCCCAAGCTCGACATCAGTTACGTCACGATGACCGCTTACCAGGAAGAGCTGAACCCGCTGGTCAACGTCGCGTTTCCCAAGCCGCCCAAGATGGACAACATCGGCGGGGCCTACCTCGCGGCGAATGGCAAGACGCAGTTCCGATGCGCCGAGACCGAGAAGTTCCCGCACGTCACGTTCTTCTTCAACGACTACCGCGAGGAGCCGTTCGAGGGAGAGGGCCGGCAGATGGCCCAGTCGCCGCAGGTCGCGACGTATGACCTGAAGCCCGAGATGAGCGCTTACGAGATCTGCGACATCGTGCTTAGCCGGATCAACGCGGACGACGGCGAGGACATGATCATCGTCAACTTCGCCAACGGCGACATGGTCGGGCACACCGGCAAACTCGACGCGGCGATCAAGGCTGTCGAAACCGTCGACGAATGTGTTGGCAAGATTGTCGATGCGACGCTCGCCAAGGGTGGCAAGCTGATCGTTACCGCCGACCACGGCAACGCCGAGCAGATGTTCGACCCGAACACCAACGCGCCGCACACCGCCCACACGCTGTATGACGTGGACTGCATCATCGTGGACCCGGAGTTCACGGCCGAGTCACCGCTGCGAGATGGCGGCCGGCTGGCGGACGTATTCCCGACGGCGCTGGCGCTGATGGGGCTGGCCAAGCCCGAAGAGATGACCGGCACGAGTCTGCTCGAAACCGTGGCCGTCTGACACTTGACGGGCGCTGCGATCTGATCCACGGAGCTTGCACGGATGAACGATCCGATCGGATGGACGCTGGCGGTGTTGTGTATCGCGTGGGGCGTTCAGGCGGTGCTTGCGGTCATCGCTCAACACAAGCTGGCCGACCGTGCCGGCAAACCGCAGACCGAACGGTTCGCCAGCTACCGCCCCCCCGCCGCGTTGATCGTGCCGTTTAAAGGCGTTGAGCCCGCGCTGCGGGACAACATCACCAGCCTGTTCACACAGGACTACCTCAACTACGAACTTGTGCTGGTCGTCGAAGATGAAGACGACGAGGCGCACCCCCTGCTCACCGAAGCGATCGCTGCGCACCCGGATCGCGCGGCGACGATCATCACTGCGGGCAAGGCCGGCGACAACGAAGGCCAGAAGGTCCACAACCTGATCGCGGCGGTGGAGCACCTGCGTGAGCGCAACGGTAACGAGGAGGTGTGGGTGTTTGCCGACTCCGACGCGGTGCCTGGCCCGGGGTGGCTGGGCGACCTGGTCGGGCCGCTGTGGCAAGAACGCACGGCGGTGACAACCGGCTTCCGCTGGCTGATACCCTCCCCCTCCCCCTCCCCCGGAAGTAAATCCGGAAGTGAACCCGGAAGTGACCCCGAAAGTGACACCGGAAGTGGTCCGGGTAGTTCATCCGGGGGCAGGGTCAACTTCTCGGCGAAGATCGCGAGCATTGTTAACAGCTCGGCTACGGGATTTATCCGCCGGGACAACTTCACGCATGCATGGGGCGGGTCGATGGCGATGCGCGTGAGCACGGCGGAAGAGGCCAACCTGCTCGGCTGGTGGGAAGGCGCGATCAGCGACGACTACCAGGTGACGCGGATGTGCCATGACATAGGCAAGCGGGTGTACTTCGTGCCCGAGTGCCTGGTCGCTTCGCCGGTCGATTATGACTGGAAAGCGATGTGCAATTTTGCGTATCGGCAGTACGTGATTACGCGCATCCATGTCCCACTGGTTTTCCTGGCGGCGTTACTGATCAACGCGCTGTACCCGGTCGGCCTGCTATCGGCGATCGCACTGCTGATCGCCCCGCCGAATGAGCAGGTCAATCAGATCGCTGTTGGTGCGTTGATCACCGTTTTCATCGCGAACCAGGTCCGTGCCAGCCATCGCCGGCATGCGGTGCGCCGGGCGCTGGGGCAGGATGTGGTGGATCAGCTCAAGCCAACGTTCACGCTCGAACGCTGGACGACGCCGTTATGGATGGGGATCAACCTGATGCTGCTGATCCGCGCCGCCTTCGGCCGGGTGATTACCTGGCGCGGGCTGAAGTACCGCATCGACGGGCCGCAGCAGATCCAACGGCTGTGACGGTTCCGTCGGGGGATCGCTGTTTGATGACGTGAGGCACGGCACGGCGATCTGCGATCGCCCGCTAAACAATGGTGAGTAGATAGAAGACGTCCGGGGGCCCTGTGCTAACGGCGATCCCTGGCTTTTTTATTGACGAGACGGCCGACGGTGCGTTTGACGGCGTCGGCCGTCTCCGTGATCGCCAGGTAGATGTCTTCGTGCTGCTTCTTGATCACGACCGGGTCGTTCTGGATCGCCAGGTCGATCTGCACCATGCAGGACATATCCACGCCGCCTCTGGGCCCGTTCTCGTCGCGCAGGGTTACGCCGACACGCCTGACATGTGAATCATGCTGGTTGAGCGCCGCGGTCAGGCGGTCCTCGACGTGTGACTGGATCGCTTCGCTCATCTCAAACCCGTTGTGACGGATCGTCATATCCATGGTAAGCCTCCTTGTGGGGATGATACGCCGCCGGATTATCTCGGGTTCGAGAATCCGGCGAGTCGGTATGCCCGCTTTGCATACGACAATATCTTTACTTGATGTTCAGCCAGAGGGCGTGGATCACGCCGGGGATCCCGCCAAACAGGAACAGCACGATGTTCAGGATGAAGTGAAAGCCGAAGCCGACCGCCAGGTAGGCACCGACCGGGGAAATGAAGATGCAGCACAGCAGTTTGATCACACCCATGCGGAGCTCCTTTCAAGGAGAAACCGTACAGGGCATATCATACCACCTGTCTTCGTGTCATTTAAAACTCACGATGCTCCGGGGCGTTGGCGGCCATAGGATCAGCGGGACCGGGTCGGGCCTATGTGCCGTGGGTCCAAAGCGAGCCGGGGCGCAGTGCTTGCAAGCCCCCGGAAGTGGTACGAACTTTCATTCGAACCATCCGGGGGAGCCCGTGAGTCCCGGTCCTTTTAATCAGCGGATACTCAGTACAAGTCAGGCTACGCCGTCGTGAGGTTGTCTACTTATGTGGGAATGGACGTGTTTGTGCGCACCGAGACGGTCCGGGCTTGGTTAGGCAGCTAGCTATCTGACGGAGACGGACCGGTTTACGGATTTATTGCGTCGCGGAACTGGTCGAGTGGAAAGTGGGCGCGTCTGTGCGCGCCGATGCGGTTCATTCAGTAGGCCTACGACTCGCTGTCCTTGGTTGCCCCGACCCAGTCAGTAGCGATGTCGTGTCGGCGGAGCCCGGCGGCGAGTTGGCCGGTGAGGGCGGTTTTTGTGAGGTTAGTTGTATCGGTCATGGTGTTGGGGTCAATGGATTTGGATTTATGATTTGAGATTTATGATTGATGATTCGGAGTGAACAGCGTGCCGTTCGTCAGGGTGCCTGCCAGAATCGGATTAATCATAAGTCATCAATTCCAAAATCATAAACTCTTCTTAGCGGCAATACAGTGCATGCCGGATTTGGGGTTGTAGACGTTGCTGTCGGTGATCTCGAAACCGGTATCACGGAAGAGTTTTTCGAGGTCGGCGAGCTTGATGGCGCGGATCGGGGGCGCGAAGCCGAGGGCTACCATGAGCTTGATCAGGACTTTCCACAGCGGGTTCCAATCGCCGAGGAGCGGGGTTTCGGTGATGAGCCGGCCGCCGGGTTTGAGCAGCGCGTGCAAGCGGGTGAGTGTGGCGGGGAGCCCCGGGGGATCATCGACGAGGTGGAAGACGCTGTAGACGGTGATCGCGTCGAAGGATTGCTCGGCCAGGTCGGGGTCGTTTGCGTCGAGCGGTTCGAAGCGGCAGTTGGTGATGTTGCGTTCTTTGGCCTTGGCGTTGGCGGCGTCGGTCATGTTCCTGGCGTGGTCGATGCCGAGGATCTGGTCGCAGTGTTGTGCGAGGTCGAGGGTGATCTCGCCGGTAGCGCAGCCGACGTCCAGGACGTTGGCGTTTTCGCCGAAGGCCTCGGCGGCGCGTGAAAGCCGGGCGGCGTAGTTCGGGCCTTTGTAGAGCTTGCGGTCGTACTTGCGGGCTCGGCCGTTCCAGAACTTGATTGAGGTGGGCATGGGGTGGTTGGGATTCGGGATTCGGGTATCGGGATTTGGTGAAAATATGCGCACCGAGTTGATCGTGTCACCCGATGTGCGTCATCTCATGCAGCGTGAACTCGGCGACGGCGCCTTCGGTGGCCTGCACGTAGGCGGCGAGGTGCGGGGTGTTCATGTGGGCCTGCCAGAGCTCGCGGGACTGCCAGTTCTCGTAGAACATGAAGTGGGCGGGGTTGTCGTTGTCCTGATGCAGGTCGTACTGCAGGCAGCCTTCGTCGGCGCGGGAGGGCTCGATGAGCTTCTCGAGCTCGGTCTTGATCAGCTCGATCTTGTCCGGGTTCGCGGTGATATTAGCAACGATGGTGAGTGTGGGCACGGCAGGGTTCCTTGGCTTAGGGATGTTCGCAGGCATGATAGCGGGGCTCAGCGCAGCGGGCACGGGAGAGCGCAGAGATCAAGCAAATGGAACAGGGATGGACACGGATTAACACGGATCAGACGGTGTGCAATAGGTCCTGAATCCGGGATCACCCCAAAAGAAAAAGCCATCCCGTGATTGGGATGGCTCTTGTTTGTCGGGAAATGGGGCGGCGGGGTTAGCTGGCCGCCCTTTCGTAGCCGTCGCAGGAGGCGATCGGGGTGAGGGTCAGGTGCAGGGGCTCGAGCTTGGGGTGGCCGCATTCCTGCTTCATGCCGTCCGGGGCGCTGTGTTCGGTGCGTAGCTGCACGAGCTGTGCCTGGGCCTCGGCGTGGTGAGCGCCGTAGTGCTTGCACATGCCGCATTGTCCGTCGGTGATCTGGAGCATAT
This sequence comes from Phycisphaeraceae bacterium, assembly GCA_965230275.1. Classification (GTDB taxonomy): domain Bacteria; phylum Planctomycetota; class Phycisphaerae; order Phycisphaerales; family Phycisphaeraceae; genus JAJRRS01. Next base: position 216,342 of record CBDDKO010000001.1, read on the forward strand.
CGGGATTCCTTTCGTGTTCGTTTAGCGTTGAGAAACAAGCCGCCGCTGACAGCTAACTATACGAAAGAAAACCTGAAGTAGAAGCGAATTCGACGCTCAATTCACAAGTGAGATCGCCTCTCATTCTTTGCATTACTTCGGATATTTGCGTGTGTATTTCCCGGTCCAATAAACGTGCTGTTGGGCGTGTGAGTTCGGGTTCAGGTTCCCATCCCGCCTCATGTCCTGTGCGATCCCGACATTTCTGATATGCTGTTAAACGCCATCTTTGCCTTTCTATACCTAACTCCCTGACACGTGCCGTAGGCTCGCTGCGCCGGTGGAACCTATCCAATAGACATCTGTCTAGCCGTGCCCTTCAGCGCACTGCAGCGCGCCCCAAACACACATTCGTCGATCGTACCCCTTACTCCTATTTCGAGGATGCAACATTGAATACGTCCGTAGCTACGACCACACAACAACCAGGGATCCCACTGATCCAGAAAATCGCGTTCGGCACAGGCATGCTCGGGAACATGATGTTCCCGGCGGCGCTGGGCATCTTCATGATCATCCTCGTGCAGGGCCTGGGCATGGACCCGGTGCTGTGGGGGATCGTGTCCTTCCTGCCGCGTCTGTCGGATGCGCTAACCGACCCGATTATGGGGTACATCTCGGATAACACCAAGTCGCGTTGGGGGCGTCGTCGGCCGTACATCTTGATCGGCGCGATCATCGCTGGCGTGTCTTACATCTTCATGTGGCAGCTGGATCAGAACAACAGCCAGATGTACAACTTCACGTACTTCCTGGGGATGTCGTTCGTGTTTTACTTCGGGCTGACCATCTTTGCCACGCCGTACCTCGCGCTGGGTTACGAGATGAGCGGTGACTTCCACGAGCGGACGCGTTTGATGGCGATCGCGCAGTGGATCGGTCAGTGGGCGTGGGCGGTGGCGCCGTGGTTCTGGGTGATCCTCTACGACCCGGACATCTTCCCCGATCCCGTGACCGGGGCGCGCACGCTCGCCGTCTGGGTTGGTATCACGTGCCTGGTGATGGCGAGTGTGCCGGCGTTCTTCTGCAAAACCGAGCCGATCGACCCGAGCACGCTGGATAACTTGTCCCTTCAGAACATCGGCAAGAACACGGCGAAGCTGGCGCGGGGTTTCATGGCGACGTTCAAGTGCAAGCCGTTCGTGCTGATCTGCATCGCGACTTTCTGCGTCTTCAACGCCTTCAACACCGTCGGTGCTTTCTCGTTCTTCATCATTGTCCACTACATGTTCGGCGGCGACCCGGCGGCGGCGGGCACCTGGCCCACGTGGTTCGTGACCTGCACATCGTTTGCCATCTGCTTCCTGGCGATCCCGGTGGTCACGTGGATCTCGGGGCGTTACGGCAAGAAGGCGGCGTTCATCTGGTCGCAGTCGATCTCGGTCTTCGGGTACTTCACGTTCTGGTGGTGCTTCGACCCGAGCAACCCGTGGCTGCTGTTCGTGCCGCTGCCGTTCTTCGCGTTCGGGATCGGGGCCCTATTCACGATCATGATGTCGATGACCGCGGACGTCTGCGACCTGGACGAGCTGAACACGGGATCGCGGCGTGCGGGCGTGTTCGGCGCGGTGTACTGGTGGATGGTGAAGCTGGGGTTCGCGATCTCGGCCCTGGGCGGCGGGCTGATCATGAAGATGGTCGGCTTCGACGAGTCGCTTGCACAGCAGACGCCCGAGGCGCTGTTGGGGATGCGCCTGGCCTACATCATCACGCCGGTAACGGGCACGGTGATCGCGATCATTGTGATGCTGAAGTACGACCTGACGGAAGAGCGCAGCCTGGAGATCCGAGAGGAGCTCGCGGAGCGTAAGAAGCATTCCGAGGCCAGCGGTCAAGACCCGCTCGGCAGCGAATCCCCCGACAGCCCGGGATACGGCGACGTGGCCCCCGCCGAGGTCATTGCGGACTGAGTAACGTGAATCAATGGACTAATGCTTATTAGCTTTCCCTTGACTAGCTTTAAGAAGTTGACGTACCTTTAAATGGAGTGATGTCAAAGAAACAAGTCAAACTCGTATTCAGGATCGTATTGTTTACCGCAACCGCGATCTCCCTCTTTTTCGTGCCGTGGCCTATCGTGTGGGCGTGGATCATGCCGCTGCCGGGGACGGTGCAGGAGCAGGTGGAGGATTCGATCGGGTACGGGTTTGACGGGGTGATTGTGTACGTGGACCGGGCTGGGGAACCGCCGGCGTTTTACTCGGCGGGTTGGCATGACCGGGTCAAAAAGATCCCCGCCGACCCGCACGCGTTATTCAAGATCGCCAGCATCACCAAGCTCTACGACGCGGTGGCGATCACCAAGCTGGTCAGCGATGAGCAGTTGTCGCTGGATAAAACGCTGGCGGACTACTTCCCCGAGCTTAAGGGAAGGATCGAGTACGCGGACCAGATCACGCTGCGGCTGATGGTGCAGCACCGCAGCGGCATCCCGAACTTCACGGATGTCCCCAGCTTCTATCAAGACCCGCCGGGCAGCGCTGAGGAAGCGCTTGGGCTGGTGCTTGATCAGCCGGCCAGCTTCAAGCCGGGTGAGGGTTACCAATATTCAAACACCAATTACCTGCTGATCGGCCAGCTTATCGAAAAAGTGACGGGGGTCGGCAAGTACGAATACATAGGGGAGGTGATCCTGGACCCGCTTGGGCTAGAGAACACGTTCGGCTCGATCCATGACGTGGACATGGACAAGCTGATGAGCGGGTATTACGTCGGCCTGGAGAAGGATTTTAAGACGGATGACGAAGGCTTGATCATCGCCACCGCTGAGGACACGGGCATCTTCCTGCGGGCGCTCAACGACGGTTCGGTGTTCGAGGAAGGCGAGCAGGACATTTATTCATCCATCTACGTGTACGACCACACGGGCCTGATGCCCGGGTACCAGAGCATCGCCAAGTACCACGCGGACATCGACACGGTGGTGATCCAGTTTACGAATACGACTGATTTCTTAGGCTACAACTGGAACCTTTCCCAGGTCGCATACGGGCGGGTGGTGAAGATACTGAGGAAAGAAGCGCGGGATTAAGCGCAGAGGGCGCGGAGATGGGTAGATAAATCGGTGGGTATAACGCGAAGCGTTGTTAAAGCGGTCGCTTCGCTCCACCCACCCTAATTGCTGTGCCTTAAAAATGGGGTTGCCCCCCATCTTCTATTCAACCACTCGGTTGTGATTCATCAGCGATGTCTAGTTCGCGTGTCGCGGTGACGGGGAGTTCCTGGAGGTTGCCGTCGACTTTGAGAATTATCGTTTCGTCCTCGAGCGCCAGGAATGTGGCGCTGTAGTCCACCTGCTCGATGTAGGCCTGGCCGGGGGTGAGGGTGATGTCGCGTGGCTTCGGGTCGAAGCGGTCCAGCAGAGCGTCGGGGGCGTGTTGAGAATGCTTGATGTCGAGGATCACGTTCTCGGGGGGCATGTGCAGTGTCAGGTCGGTGCGGCCGGTGTTGGTAAAGGTGTAGGTGGCGTGGCCCTCTTCGATGTAGCGGGTCTTGCCGTCGCCTTCGAGCTTGTGCTGATACATGATGATGTATTTTGCCTCGGCGGTCAGGACCGGCGGGCGTCGCTTGAGAGAGACGATGAGCCCGACGATGCCAACGGCCCCAACCACGACAAGCAGCAGACACAATACATACCGCTTTTTCACGGGCTACCCCCTTTTGTTTCCCTTTTTCTCACATCCCGTGTATGTCTGCCTGCCCGGATTAGACTGCCATAGCCGTCGATAAACAGGTATATGCCCAGGATGATACAGAGCACACCGAGGATGCTGTCACCGGCGATCGCCGCCCCCGCAAACAGCACCGATGCGGCCAGAACAAGGATTGATGAAGTGATGTTATTCATATGAACACCCATCATATCAGCATCACGCGCGATAAATGCTGGGCCCGCCCCCTTTACTTCCCCCCATTCCGCACCTACTCACTCTCAATAACATTGGGCGGGTCCGTCTTGCTTTCCTCGTCTTCCTTGTAAGCTTTCCAGCCTCGGCCTATCGCGGGGCAGTGCTCATATGGACCACGCAGAACACCCGGCTCGGCCGATTCACGCGCGTCCGTCCCCCACTCATAGATGATCCATGGCCGACCGATTTCTGTTTCGCCATACGCGATATCACGGGCATCAGTCGGTGAATGAGCGGCAACCAGCACACACCAATCCTCCCCCGCAGGCGGATGATGCTGCTTGGTACCCCCGGAGACAACTTCGTAAATCGTAAGCGGCATGCGTTGACTTCCCCGTCTATGCTTCTGTTAATCTAACCAACCCCAAAGCGGTTTACCAAAGATCGACAGTGTGTCCAAGCGATCGATTATCCACTTTGGGCAGATGACGCCAAGGGTCACACCGAGCATAACACCCAACAGCGGCCCCAAGAACAACATCCATAGTGAAATGGCCGAGATAGCCAGGATCACGCCCACGATGAGCCCGACCACGAAGCCGAGCACCGCTCCGGCGATCGCACCCACCAACCGCTCCCACAACGGCGATCTCTGCTTATCCCGCCCGCTGGTATCCTGAGTGGAAAGGCTCATGCCCACGCTCCTCCGAAACCTAAACGTGATCCGACCACGTGTTGCCTCCCGCTTGTCATAGCTGCGTTGCAACGCAACGCAGGCCCCTAGACTTACTGTCCCGCATTGCGTTGCAATGCGGCTATGACTTCAGATCTACCCGACACCGTTTCTTAGCAACACTTCTTAGTCTAAATACAGGATATATGAACAGCTAACCGTCCTCGGGCTCGCTGCGTTCGCTGCGCATGGTGCGGAGGATCGCTGTCGCCTGTTCGAGTTGGCGTTCTACTTCTAATAGGCGGGTCTGTTCGTCGCAGTCGGCGACGGATGCGGTGTCGGCCTCGTCGCCGGCCTCGCTCATCGAGTTGATGATCACGCCGATCACCAGGTTCAGCATCACCATCGTGCCGATCAGCACGAACGACACGAAGTACGCCACGCTCACGATCGGCCGGCCGTGCGAGGCGTAGCCCTCGTGAGCGGCGATGATCTGCTGCTCGGTGTCGGTGAAGTCGTACCCCGCCGAGCCGGTCATCTGGATGTACATGATGTCGGTCCAGTCCTCGAGCGTGATCACGCGGAACAGGCTGAGCATCGCGGTGCCCAGGTCGGGGAAGTGGACCGGGTCGTTGTCACGCCAGAGGAAGACGCCCAGCACGGCGTAGATGTAGAACAGCACCAGCAGCAGCATCCCGACGTGCCCCATCGACGGCAGGCTCCGCAACAGCGAATTGACCAGCAGCTGCAGCTTGGGCATCGTCGAGACAACCCGCAGCGCCCGCAGCACACGGACCAGCCGGAGCACCGCCGCGTAGCTGCCGTTGAGTGGCAGCAGGCAGACCACGACGATGATGAAGTCGAAGACGTTCCACGGGTCGAAGAAGTAGCGGTAGAAGCGCCTCGGCCCGTGCGACGCCATCTTGAGCACGGCCTCCAGGGCGAACAGATACACGACAATCGTGTCCAGCGTGTGGATCACCTCGCCGAACCGCTCCATCACCCCCCGGCTCGTCTCCAGCCCCACCAGCACGGCCGCGATCAGGATCAGTAACAGGATCGCGGGATTAAACGCGCGGTGATCGACAATCTTTTTGATGTGTTCGGTCATGATTGGGGATTCCCGGGCTACACGGCAAACCACCGCCCAGCCTCCACCCGGCCGGGCCGACCGATTGTACACGAGGACGGGACCGGGATCAGATCAGGGCAGATGACAGGATTCACCGCAGAGGGCGCGGAGAACGCAGAGATCGAGTGAGTGGAACAGGGATGAGTGGGGATGGATGGGGATAAGATGGATTCGTAGGGTGGGTTAAGCGGAACGCAAGCCACCGCCTGTCATAGCTGCGTTGCAACGCAACGCAGACCCCTAGACTCACAGCCCCGCATTGCGTTGCAATGCGGCTAGTATTCATAATCTACTCTACCACTTCTACTGCCTTCTGTTCTATCCTTGCCCCGCATTCCGGGCATGTC